>NZ_LBNA01000036.1:0-74780 GCF_001005515.1 Acinetobacter sp. Ag2 | reverse complement strand
ACGCTGCGGATATTGATGAAATTCTTGTTTCAGATGAAACCTATAAATTGATTAAAAATGATTATCTCTGTGCGCCAAAATCACCAATTGAATTAAAAGGTATTCAAGGTAAAGTGAGAACTTGGCAGGTCATGGAGAAATACTCAGCCAGTAAAAATGAAAATCAGCAATGGTTTGACTATGAATATAAAGGTTTTCATTTGGTGCTTAATTTAGAAGAAGTGCAAAACTTTGAGTATCCAGAGCTGGTTGAAGTACTTGAAAAAATGGTCGATCGTATTAAAGTTCAGCAGCGACTGACCAATGCGCAAGGTGTTGCAAGACTAAATGCTGAAGATGAAATTCGCTAGGCAGGTTTAAAATTTTACATTGAACATTCAAGTCTGTTGTGATCACTTAAAGACTGAGCAATAAGTAAAAGCAAATAAAACCCACTCATGTTGAGTGGTTTTTAATTGCTTTTTATTCAGGACTTTTAAAAATTATTTAGTGGTTTTCAGAAGCATGGTTAATGGTGTATTTAGGAATTTCAACTTCCATATCTTCATCCGTGATTTTAACTTGGCAAGAAAGTCGTGAGTCAGGTTCTAAGCCCCAAGCACGATCAAGTAAATCCGCTTCAATATCATCCATTTCTTCAAGTGCATCAAAACCTTTGCGTACAATGACATGACATGTTGTACATGCCTTAGACATATCGCAGGCATGTTCAATTTTAATACCATTGCTTAATAAGCTTTGGCAAAGATTGGCATTTGGTTCAACTTCAAACTCAGCACCATTCGGACAAATTGTTGCATGAGGTAGTACTTTAATACGTGGCATAGTCTTTACCTTATAAATTAGTTTGAGTTTGACCAGTCATCAAGTTTAGTGCCTTTGAGCGCTTGATCGATATGCTGATTCATTCGTTCTGCAGCAAAAGCATCACTATGAATTTTTAATTGCTCAACAGCATGTTCGATAGATTTGATATCGTCTGTTTCAAGCTGTACTTTTAAATGTTCGGCTGCAAGATTTAATCCTTGCAATTGTTCAGGATCGAGTAATTTGCTGTCCACTTTCAATGCTTGTACTAATGCCTCGAGTTCACGACGAGCCTCAACCTTTGTTTCATTCAAGTGACGTAAATGCTTGTCTTCTTCAGCGAACTTATAACCATCAATTAAAAGGCGTTCGGTATCTGCTTCTGAAAGACCGTAAGAAGGTTTGATGTCAATCTTGGCATGAACACCAGAAGTGGTTTCTTTTGCAGACACAGAAAGTAAACCATCGGCATCAACTTGGAATGTCACTTCTATACGCGCCTGACCAGCGGTCATAGGTGGAATGCCGTGTAATACAAAGCGCCCTAAGCTACGACAGTGCTCGACCAAATCACGTTCACCTTGAACAACATGAATCAACATGGCAGTTTGACCATCTTGATAGGTCGTGAATTCTTGACGGCGTGCTACAGGGATTGCCGTATTTCGAGAAATTAGACGCTCAACCAGCCCACCCATGGTTTCAAGACCCAGTGAAAGAGGGGTTACATCGAGCAGTAATGAACCATCTTTTGAATTACCAATCAGTTGATTCGCCGTGATAGACGCTCCAATGGCAACGACTTCATCAGGATTAATTGTACACAGTGGTTCTTGGTTAAATACTTCACGAACAGCTTTTTGAACAGCATAAGAACGAGTAGAGCCACCTACAAGTACCACATTTTGAATATCATCAAGTGTAAGCTTTGCATCGCGCATTACACGTTTACATACACTTATTGTTTTATCAAGTGCTACTTGGATAATCTGTTCGAAGGTTGCGCGATCTAGTGTAAGATGGTGTGTCAGTACTTTTATATCAACAGATTCTGCATCACTCAAGGCTTCTTTGGCTTTGCGTGCAGAAACTATGAAATGTGCATATTCTGCATCATCCAAAGTCTCAATATTAAGTTGTTTTTTTGCCCATTTCACAATCAAACGATCTAAATCATCACCGCCGAGTGCAGTATGACCGCCTGTGGCTAAAACTTCAAAAACACCTTGCGAGAAACGTAAGATAGAAACGTCAAAAGTACCGCCACCTAAATCGTAGATGACGTAATTACGATCTGTTGCAAGGTTGGTGTCTTGATCTAAACCATAGGCTACGGCTGCCGCAGTAGGTTCGTTTAATAAGCGTAATACATTCAGCCCAGCCAACTCCGCTGCATCACGTGTTGCTTGGCGCTGAGCTTCATCGAAATATGCAGGAACTGTAATGACAGCACCATTTACAGGATTATTCAGACTCTTTTCAGCACGATCTTTTAATTGCTTTAAAATTTCAGCTGAGATTTCTACAGGTGTTTTTCGACCTTGTGTGGTTTCAAAAGTTGGCATTTCATTATCAGCACCTGTTAAAGTATGCGGATGTTGAAATTTAATATCAGCTTTTGAACGCCCCATAAAACGTTTTACAGAAACGATCGTATTTTTGGGATCAGTTGTGATGAATGGTTTTGCTGCATCACCGTATTCTGTTGAGTTTTTAGAATAATGCACAATAGAGGGAAGTAACACACGACCTTGTTCATCATTCAGTACTTTGGCTTTGCCTGAAAGTACTGTAGCAACCAACGAATGCGTTGTACCTAAGTCTATTCCAATGGCAATACGGTGTTCGTGTGGCGCACTTGATTGTCCTGGTTCAGCAATTTGCAAGAGTGCCATTTGTTACATCCTTAAAATAAAAGCTAAAAACAAAGTCATGTTCAACATGTAGTTAAAATTAAAAGTTAGAAATCATCATCTAAGCTAAAATCTTCATCATCAAGAAGTTGATCTTCGGCTTTATCAATATCATTCATGACTTTTTGGAAAAAACGCAATTTTCGTACAGTATCACGTGCTTCAGCCCAGTCTTCTTCTTCAAAATCAATTTTGAATTCACGAACTAAGCCCTCGATCCATTGTTGCACTTCTTTTTTGAGAGAATGCAACTGTTCTGTATTGGTTGCTTCATCGAGTTGCTCACGAATTTCGAGGGCAGACTGCAAAAATTCAAAATCATTAATGGATTGATCTAAATGATGATCTTGCTTTTTGAGTGAAAGTAAATATGCTGCACGGCTATCTACATGAGATAGGGCTTTATACGCTTGATTAATCTCACTCGATTTAATTAAAGCTTTGTCTTTATCATCCGATTTATCAGGATGATATTGCTGTTGCAAGTTTAAGAAATTAGCTTTTAATGTTGCTAAATCAATATCGAGTGCTTCAGGGAGATCGAACAACTCAAAATGACTCATGGGAGATACTCATCCACGATGTTTTACAAGAAAACAGGGTAATTAAATATGATTAAAACAGTGCAAGACACTGTTTTAACATGAAAAAAGTGCAGGGTGATTATACAGTGAAAGATTCACCACAACCACATTCACCTTTTTTATTGGGGTTATTAAACTCGAAACCTTCATTGAGACCATTTTTTACATAGTCCATTTCCATGCCATCGAGATACACCAAGCTTTTAGGGTCTACAAAAACTTTAACACCAAACTGTTCAAAAATTTGATCGTGTTCATCGATATCATCAACAAACTCAAGTACATATGCCAAACCAGAACAGCCTGAAGTTTTCACACCAAGACGAATACCTTCACCCTTACCGCGATTCTTTAAGTAATTGCTGATATGAGTTGCAGCATTTTCAGTTAAATTGATCATGAAAACTCCATTAAAAAATTATCTGTAAAAACTTAAACAACAGATATTAAGCTTTAGTTTTCTTGTTACGGTAATCTTCAACAGCAGCTTTGATTGCATCTTCTGCAAGTACAGAACAGTGCACTTTTACAGGAGGAAGAGCAAGTTCAGTTGCGATATCAATATTTTTAATCGCTTGTGCTTCGTCTAAAGTTTTACCTTTTAACCATTCGGTGACTAATGAGCTGGATGCAATTGCAGAGCCACAACCATAAGTCTTAAAGCGTGCTTCTTCGATCACACCATTGTCATTTACTTGGATCTGTAAACGCATCACATCGCCACATGCAGGTGCACCCACCATACCTGTACCAACATTTTCTGCATTTTTATCCAAAACACCAACATTACGAGGGTTTTCGTAATGATCAATTACTTTTTCACTATAAGCCATGATGCTTCTCCAAACCTCGGGGTCAGCGTTGATAATATGTATTGCTACAGTCTAATATGGTGGCATTTCACTGATTTTCAATAAAATGCCGTGTTTGATTTTAGAAACTTAGTGTTCAGCCCATTCAACTGAATTTAAGTCGATACCTTCTTTGTACATATCCCAAAGCGGAGAAAGTTCACGTAATTTCTCTACAGCAGCTTTAGAAATTTTAATCACATGGTCAATGTCTTCTTCAGTCGTATAATGACCGAAGCTGAAACGAATTGAGCTATGCGCCAATTCATCAGAAAGACCAAGTGCGCGAAGCACATAAGATGGTTCAAGTGTTGCAGATGTACATGCTGAACCTGATGAAACCGCAACATCTTTCAATGCCATCATCAATGATTCGCCTTCAACAAAGTTGAAACTTACATTTAAGTAGTTTGCAACGTTATATTCAGGATGACCATTTAAGAACACTTGTTCTAAATCTTGTAAACCATTCCAAAGCTTGTCACGAAGTACACGTAAGCGCGCTTGTTCTGCATGTAAGTTTTTACCTGCAAGTTCAAATGCTTCACCCATACCCACAATCTGGTGAGTAGCAAGTGTGCCTGAACGCATACCACGTTCATGACCACCACCGTGAATTTGTGCTTTAAGACGTACGCGAGGGCTACGACGTACAAATAATGCACCGATGCCTTTAGGTCCATAAACTTTATGACCAGAGAAGCTCATCAAGTCTACTTTCATGGTTGAAAGATCAATTTCAACTTTACCAGCAGCTTGCGCAGCATCTACATGGAAGTAAGTTTTGTTGGCGCGAGTAAGTTCACCAATCGCAGCAACATCAGTTACTGTACCGATTTCATTATTCACCATCATTAATGAAACAAGAATAGTGTCTGGACGAAGTGCAGCTTGAACCATTTCTGGCGTAATTAAACCTGTTCTAGGTTCTGGTTCAAGATAAGTAATCTCAAAACCTTCTTCTTCCAATTCACGGCAGGTATCTAAAATTGCTTTATGTTCAATTTTGCTGGTAATGATATGCTTGCCTTTCGAACCATAAAATTGAGCAATACCTTTTAGCGCAAGGTTATCAGATTCAGTAGCACCTGATGTCCATACGATTTCTCGTGGATCAGCTTTAACTAAATTTGCGACTTGTTCACGTGCATATTCAACTTTTTCTTCAGCTTGCCATCCATAAGCATGAGAGCGAGAAGCTGCATTTCCGAAGGTACCATCAAAGGTTAAACACTCCATCATGCGTTCTGCTACTTGAGGATCAACAGGCGTAGTTGCTGCATAGTCAAGATAAATCGGACGTTTCATGTCAAATACCTGTAACCGATAAAAGGGCTGAATCATGTGGTGCTGAATTTTGGCGAACTGCAACGGTTTGTACATTGTCGCGTGCGACTAAATCGGCAAGGGTGATTTTAGCTAAATAATCGGCAATATGGAGAGAGAGTTCTTGCCATAAATCGTGAGTTAAACACATCGCACCATTTTGGCAATTGCCTTTATGATCACAACGAGTTGCATCCACAGTTTCATTTACAGCTTCAATAATTTCTAAGACAGTAATTTCTTCAGCATGACGCGCTAAGTGATAGCCACCATTCGCGCCACGAACACTTGAAACTAAGCCATGACGCTTTAATTTAGCGAACAATTGTTCAAGATAAGCGACAGAGATCGTTTGGCGGGCTGCAATTTCTGCAAGCGTAATCGTTTGTTCAGTAGGCTGCAATGCTAGGTCGAGTAGTGCAGTCACTGCATAGCGACCGCGAGTAGTTAGGCGCATGATTCGATACACATGTTTTAGACTAGATGTATGAATTTTATGAATCCTGACTAAATTAGTCAAGTATTTTTAAGATTAATTCTGACTAAATTAGTCAGAATTAATTATTATTGTTATAAGGATGAAATCTAATAAAATATTTTATATGAATATTTGCCATAAATTATACATGATTAGTGCAACAAATAGAAAGCCTATTACACCTAAAGCCGTATATAAACGCTGTTGATTTTGCTGTAGGCGTCGAACTCGATTTTGGTATTGCTTTACCTCAACCTGAAGGGTGTTGATCTTTGAGCGTTGCTGATCAATTTTTTCAAGTAAGGGTGCAATACGTTTTTTTGATGCACGTGTCTGACTGTCATCATCAGGATGAGTTAACCACTGTTTCCAATCGGACAAGAGTTTGGGTGCAGTTAAATGAATGACCAGATCACGAAATTGATCTTTCACCATATCACTGCCTTCCAAACGCATTTTTTTCATACTACGGCGATTAGCAAAAACAAAAATTT
Organism: Acinetobacter sp. Ag2; assembly: GCF_001005515.1. NCBI lineage: Bacteria > Pseudomonadati > Pseudomonadota > Gammaproteobacteria > Moraxellales > Moraxellaceae > Acinetobacter > Acinetobacter sp. Ag2. The sequence goes on along the minus strand of NZ_LBNA01000036.1, from coordinate 68,327 downwards.
GAATTAAATCAATTAATGTGCTACTCACAGAAAGATCGACAGGTTTTTCTGGCGCTTGCAAGTCAAACAAAATGCCACGGTCTGTAAATTGAATATAGAAATCAAAATAAGGAATGTAACTATTTATCTTGATGGTCATTTGCTGTTCGACAAATTTTTTAGCTTGTAAGCGAACAACACGATCATGTTTTAATACAAAAGAATAAATGGTTTCCAAGATAATCATGACAATGTTTAGCAACAAACGAGAGTGACCTTGCTTTTGTTGCGATTCATTCATAAAACATTCCTATAACAAATTGAGAATCCGATCTCTAAAATAACTTTGAAACAATTTCATCTGTGATATGAAACACATTATTTCAACAATCATATAAAAAAAATAATTGAATGACCATTGTTGAATTGGCAAGTGTTCCTTAACATTAAACAATTACTTTGCTTTTGTAGAACAGTTTAGCAAAAGGTTCAATAGTTTTATTTGATATTATAGATATATTTTCTACATAATTTGGTCATATAGGTCATTAAAAGCTGGAGTTTTGGGCAAATGGAGCAGGATATGAAAAAGAGCAATAAAGAACAATTCGGTCTTCAGGAAGACCAAAATGAACAGCATGTATCACATACAAAACCTAGACATCATAAAAAATCAGCATTGGATTTTAGAAAATATACAAAACAGATTTGGTTGGCCGGGTTGGGGGCTTTTTCGCGTGCTGAAGAAGAAGGCAATAAGTTATTTGACTCTTTAGTCAAAGTTGGAGAAGAGCTTGAATCAAAAACGGTTGAAGTTACTGATCAAACAGTGAACAAAGTGTCGGAGAAAACTAAAGAGTCTGTCACAGAAACTAAGGACAAGGTAGAAAAGCTTCTCGATCATGGTGTAAATCATTCGCTTAATCGAATTGGTTTGGTCACTGCAAAGGATCTTCAGCACCTAGAGAACTTAATAATGCAATTACATCACAAGGTGGATGCCTTAGTAGAAGAGAACCAAAACTTACGCGAGCAGTTGCTCAAAAAATGAAATAATTGGGGTGAATCAAAAAAAAAACTCATTTTTAGTCGTAATTTTTGAGAAAAGCGTGTTTGGAGTCTTGCGTTTCCCCCCAAAGCATTGCTATAAAGTCGTCATGGCCTTTGATCTACAGCCTTGGAACTTAAACAAACGAAATAAGAGGACGTAATCTTCATGAATAAATCAGAATTAATCGATGCGATTGCAGAAAAAGGGGGATTGTCAAAGTCTGATGCAGGTAAAGCATTAGATGCGACTATTGCTTCAATTGGTGAAGCGCTTAAAAAAGGCGACACAGTGACTTTAGTAGGCTTTGGTACTTTTAGTGTTAAAGACCGCGCTGCACGTACTGGTCGTAACCCTAAAACTGGTGAAGAGCTTCAGATTAAAGCAAGCAAAGTACCTAGCTTTAAAGCTGGTAAAGGCTTAAAAGACTCAGTAGCTTAATCTGAGCTTATCGAAAGCGCGCCCTCGTGGCGCGTTTTTTATGAAATAAAATTAAATTATCAGTGATTGCTCGTTCATTCATTTCACAATTTCAGTTAGAATCCTTACGAAATATAATATTGGAATACTCATGGAATCGTTTCGCACTCTCATAAGGGGCTGGTTTGGTAAAGTTCTCCTTGTGTTATTTTTAGCGCCATTTGCCGTGGTCGGTATTGAAGGTTATTTCAGTGGTGGGCAAAAAGCAGATGTCGCTAAAACTGTTAATGGTCAAGATATTTCTAAAAAAGAGTTAGAAACGGTCACCAAAAGCTATACGGATCAATTATTGGCAAATCCTAGTGTGCATGGGGACGAGTCACTGTTGAATAAAGAATTTATTGCAAATAAAGCACTTGATTATCTGATCAGTCAAAGTCTTCTAAGACAACAGGCAGATAAATTAGGTGTGACTTTAAGCGATACTCAGATTGAACAGAAAATTGCACAGATTCCTGCTTTTCAGGAAAATGGTAAATTTTCAAATAATCTATATGCGAATTATTTACGTTCACAAGGCTTAACCAGTCAGGCATTTATTCAAAATATTCGTCAAGATTTTGCATTGAGTATTCTGAGTTCAACGATTTCAGATAATGCTTTGATTAGTAAATCTGATATTCAACAAATTGCTAATCTTCAATCCGAACAACGTGAATTATTTTTATCGAGTGTAAAGCTGGATGATTATAAAGCGAATGTTAAAGTGACGAATCAAGAAATTGCGGATTATTACAACAAACATCTCAATAAATTTAAACAGGTTGCGGCTGTAGATGTTGATTATGTTGTGCTTAGTCCTGCTACATTGACTCAACCAAATGCTGCGGTGTCTGATGCGGAGTTAAATCAAGCCTATGCGCAATTTGTAGAAAAATATAAGCAAAATTTAAAGCATGATGTAAAACACATCCTGATTACAACGGATTCACGTAGTCCTGAGCAAGCTGCAACTTTGGCGAATGAGGTTTATGCAAAAATTCAAGCAGGTATGACTTTTGCTCAAGCGGCTGCACAATATTCTGAAGATCCAGATTCTAAAGCAAAAGGTGGTGCACTTGCAGCCTATGCTCCAGGTGTGTTTGGTGCTGATTTTGATAAAGCTGTGGCTTCAACAGCGAATGGTCAAGTGGCGAAACCTGTAAAAACAGAGTTCGGCTATCATATTATTGAAGTCAATACACCCGCTGGAACAATTCCATCATTGGAAAGCAAAAAAGCAGAATTAACAGCCGAAGTGCTGAAAAACAAATCTGCAAATTACTTCTCTGATACTGTAAATAGTTTAAATGACCAGGTTGTGAATAGCGATTCGCTTGATGTTGTGGCACAAGCAGTGAAAACAGTACAGGTCCAATCAGCGAAGAATGTGAATTTAGCGACAACTAATCCAGTTTTAGCAGATCCTGCGGTTAAAACGAAATTATTTGCTGAAGATATTAAAAACGGCAATACAACAGCTTCAGGTAATATACAAACTGCCAATGGTGATGTGGTATGGATAAAAGTTCGTAAATACTACCCAGCGGGCACTCAACCTCTGGCTCAGGCAACAGCGCGTGTAAAAGTACAGTTGATTGAACAAAAAGCATTTGATGCAGCACATGCAAAATTAAATGCAATGATTGAAGATTTTAAAAAGTTACCTGCACAAGCAGTGACAGCGAAATACCAATCTAATTTTGTACATGCAGGAACATTTACGCGTTCACAGGGACTTAAACGCGAAATTGAGCGTGCTGCATTTAGTCAACCTGTACCCAAAGCAGGTATGTGGTCTGTGACTACTGCGAAGTTACCTGATGAATTGGTTGTTGTAGCGGTTGCCAATGTGAAAAAAGTAGACATTGCCCAAATGAATCCTGCTGAAGTTCAACAGTTGACTCAAATGTACCAAAAATTCCGTGGGGAACAATTGCTTGATGATTATTCTCGTTATTTAAAATCTCAAGCTAAGATTAAATAATTGAGAAAACATCCAATAAAAAAAAGCGCTTCGGCGCTTTTTTTTATTGGATTATGTATTAAGGAACTGTCTCGTAAAGTTTTAGAGTTGATTGCGGTATTGACTCGGGCTAAGCTCAAATTGTTTTTTGAATGCTTGACTGAATGCGGTTTCAGAAGAATAGCCCACTTGGTGGGCAATTTGTTGAATAGAGAGTTGACCTTGTTTAAGCAGTTGACTGGCAAGACGTAAACGATGTTGTTGTAAATAAGCCAATGGTGTCTCGCCAATAATTTGGTTAAACAGGCTGGCAAATTTTGAGCGGGACATACAACAGGTTTCAGCTAAACTTTCAACAGTCCAGTTATGTTGGGGTTGGCTATGGATGGCTGCCAAGGCATTTGATAGTTCAGGATGAATCAAAGCATTCAACCAGTTATTATGATCTTGCATTTGCTCAATGTAATCTCGTACAGACTCAATCATTAAAATGCTGACCACATGATCCATGATCTTATTCTTGCCTGCGACAGTTCTACGCGTTTCAGCGGATACAAAATAAAGTCCAATTTTAAGCCACTCAGGTGCTTCATCACTCAGCGCATTTTGAATGTGTAGAAAGGGAGGGAGTGCATTAATTAATGGGCGTGCCATAATGGCATTCATATGGCATCGGACAGTAAGTATTAAAGTTTTTTCCGAGCTTCCCTGACCAAATTCAATGGCATCCTGTCTAAGTCCATCAAACAGAGATTCAATATTTAAGTTTTCGACCAGTTGTGTATTGGGCTGATTTTTTACGGTGTGGGCTAAACCTGCAGGAATTAAAAACATATCACCTGTGTGTAAGGTGACATGCATCGATGGGGAAAACTCTAAATAAGCGTGACCATATAAGACAATATGTGCAATGACAGCTTCTTGTTTAGGGCTTTGAAATGACCAATCCCCTTGCGCTTGAAGATAAATATATTCTGAATGGTTGAGATGAATATCATCAAAAATTTTACTTAAAGCATCCATAAGTATGGTTTAAATTTCCTATTTTCAAATAATAAAAAGGTTTGATGTCATTAAAACATGTGCGTAAAGGACAATCTCTATGTTGAAGATGCCAAAGACTTTTTCATAGGTTTTATGGACGCTTACAACTGTCTTTCAAGTGATCTTTATTTAAATATATAGATAAGTAGAAAGATAGGGAAGATACAGCCATGAATGCACCAGTTCAACTGACTGAACAGCAATTGCTGGACATAAAACCAAAGTCAGGTTTGGCACTTGATAAGAAGCGTTACCTTTGGATGATTAGTCCATCTTTGCCAGTGATTGGTTTAGGGATTTTAGCGGGCTATCATGTTGCGCCTAAGCCACTTAAAAAAGTGTTTGCACTGGGTGGTCCGATTGTCTTGCATGTGATTATTCCAGCCATCGACTCCTTGATTGGTAAAGATCAAAACAATCCAACTGCTGAAGATGTAAAATTACTTGAACAAGACCCTTATTATTCTCGATTAGTTAAATCTTTTATTCCGATTCAATATGCAGCAAATGTGTATGCATGCTATTTGGTTGGCCGTAAGCAGACTTCATTGCTTGATAAGATACTCTTGGGTATTTCGATGGGGGCGATTAATGGTATCGCCATCAATACAGCGCATGAACTCAGTCATAAGCATGATCGTGTAGATCATATTTTGTCGCACTCGGCATTAGTTCCATCTGGCTATAATCATTTCCGGATTGAGCATCCATATGGACATCATAAGCGTGCAGCAACTCCAGAAGACCCTGCATCTTCACAAATGGGTGAAACTTTTTATGAGTTTTTACCACGAACAGTCATTGGATCATTTAAGTCTGCAATTGAAATCGAAACCAACCGCCTTAAACGAAAAGGGCTTGGATTTTGGTGTAAAGACAATGAGTTGTTGCAAGGTTGGGGCATGACTGCGGCATTCCATTCGTCAATGGTGGGGGTATTTGGTAAAGGAATTTTGCCATACTTGGCTACGCAATCTGCATATAGTATTGGTCTGTTTGAGATTATTAACTACATCGAACACTATGGTTTATTGCGTCAAAAGGATGAAAAAGGTAAATATGAACGTACCATGCCTGAACACAGTTGGAATAATAATAATATTGTGACGAATTTGTTCCTGTATCAGTTGCAGCGTCATTCAGATCATCATGCTTATCCTACACGTCCATTCCAGGCATTACGTCATTTTGATGAAGCACCTGAGTTACCAAGTGGTTATGCAAGTATGTTATTGCCAGCCCTGATCCCTGCTTGGTGGTTCAAGATCATGGATAAACGTGTATTTGATCACTATAAAGGTGATTTGAATAAAGCCAATATTTATCCAAAACGTCGTGCCAGTATTTTTAAGAAATTTGGTGTAATCGACAAATTGCTCAATAATTAAACATGAAAAATGCAATAAAAGCCCAATATTGGGCTTTTATTGCATTTAACTCTTTGAGGTATCCTGCGATTTTAATGTTGAATAACATGTATTGTTCTTATTCACTCATCATTGAGCTGCATCATCATCGATAGGCAATTGATCATTTAATTATATTGATTGTATGCTTCATAACATAATGGGGGGAGGATAAAAATTTTGCTCATTAAAATTAACTCAAAGAAAAAAATTCTCTTTAAATATACTATCTTTATTATCAGGTTTCTTTCATAGTATACATAAAGTAATTTTAGATGCTAATAGCTTATCTGGACGTTTGTATGAAGTGGGAAGAAATAGGCAATCAACCATGTTCAATTGCGCGCACATTGTCAGTTTTGGGTGATCGTTGGACGATGCTTATTCTTCGTAATGCATTTATGGGAATGCGTCGTTTTGATGATTTTCAAGCAAATTTAGGTGTAACCCGACATGTGCTTGCTGAACGTTTAAAGCGTTTGGTTGAGCATGGCATACTTACCAAAGTTCCATATGTTGAACGACAAGAGCGTTTTGAATATCGTTTAACTGAGAAAGGCTTAGAGCTTTATCCAATTTTATTAACGATGGTGACATGGGCAGATAAGTGGATGGATGAAGGCTTAGGTGCACCAATGGCACTTGAACATACAACATGTGGGCATCAATTTACTGCGATTTTGGTCTGTTCGGAATGTCAGCAAGCGATTACTGCACGTCAAGTAAAGCCAATCGTTACACCTGCATTTTTTAAATATTTGGAGAAAAGTAAACAGGCATGATTTGATTGTATCAATCAAGCATGAATTGAATATGAATGATCAAAACGTTAAAAACAGTTCAGAACAGAAACAAAAAATTGAATATCTTTGAACAAGTTTGATTGTATTACACGCTATTTAAATAAAGGCATTTATACATGCGTTTCGATATTAAGATGAATGTTGGGAAAACATCTAACCTTGATTACTATTTTAATAAATTGATTTTTGTTAAAGTGTGTGAAATTTATACCATGTGTTACTAAAAAATATATAATTCAAACTTAAATAAAAAATTTGCTTTTAAAGCTGAACAATAAATTTTTTTCTAAAACTCATATTGAGATCATTAACAATCAATAACCATTTTTTTTAATAGAAAGGCATAAGTGTTTGGCAAATGATAATTATTTAAATTTAAAAATTCAATAACTTAGAAATATGTAATACGGAGCGATGATATGGCAATTGGATCAAGCCTAACAGTTGGAAAAACAACTCAAACCTGCCTTCAAGAATTTACAATTCATTTTAGACGTGCGGAGGATAGAGTGTTTGATGGTCGTTATGGTTTTGATTGGTACAGACCTGAATTTTTTAAAAAAATGACCTATTACCAACCCTTAACATCTAGCGAAGAAAGGATTAAAGTTGCTTTAGTGACGGGCGATATAAATACACTCAAAAGCACTTATACACATGGACAAAAAACAAAAATTTTGCCTTATGGCAAAGAATACATACCTGCATGGTTGGCGATTTATTCAACAGAGTGGCTTAATGTTCATCGTTCGGGTCAAGGTGAGAACTATAGTGTAGCACTAGATTTAGAGCTAAATCTAATTGAAGACAAGAATGATGGTGAATTAAATCCAATTGATAATAATAAAGAATTTGAGTTAAAAAATAATGGAACTATTCTTAAGTTTGAAGCATCAAACCCAAATATTGTGATTGACCCTTCAGAAATGAATATTAATCGATTTCTTAGTACTTTTGGAAATAACAAAAAATTATCAAATCAAGAAAATGATCAGAAATATTTAGTTTCAAATGCAGTTAATATCTCATGTAAAAGTGCATTGGAAAACCATGAAGAGATTTTAGTCTATGCAGAAAAAAATGGTTGTAAAGAAGTTGTCGGTCAGCTCATGCTATACCATAATGCTGTGATTCCGAGTTTAAAAGTTATTTTTGTAGATGTGATTACGAATGAAGAAAAACCGAGACGTTCATATGATTATGAGGATTTTTTACAAAATAGATCATTTAATCAAGCCTTAATTAATGTAGAAATAATAAATGCTCCAGCATTCGATTTTAGAAAATATCGTAAAAATGATGTTGATGTAAATATTTCTTTAAATAAACTTAATCTAAATAATACCAGCTATTTTTTAGATGATTTAAGTAAATTTTATAAAAAATACCAAGATAAAAGCTTGGCAGCTAAAAACTATGTTTTTGTAACAACTGTAGCTAAAAAAAATGCAGTTGGTACTGGTGGGGATAGTGTTACCTTATTCAAATGCCCTGAAGATATATTTAATCAAGTCGTTGTACATGAGTTGGGACATCGTTTTGGATTGATTCATTTGTTTGACTCCCAAAAAATTAATCCCCAAGGCAAGTCTTTTCAGTTTTTACAGGGTTTGACAGGTAATTTTTTAGATTATGATCATAGAAAAATTGATGAGAAAGAAAAAAATAGTAAGCCAATGGCTATACCCAATCCCACTTTTTCGTTGAGCTATTTTTTCAAATACCAATGGGATTTACTTAGAAAAAGAGTGAAATAATCTATTTATCTAAGCCATAATCTACAGGGATTCGTTCACGTTAATAGATATGTGAACGAATCAATTTATATAAATAGGTCATAAACAATTTGCGGGTTTAGGAATACCTGCCAAACGACTCAAATGTCGAGCAACCAGTCCAGTATTAAATTTTTGTTGCAACACTGCATTATCAATCTCAGGGCTTACGCTTTTCATTAAAAATTTAATCAATGGGCGAGTCGCAGGAGAGTGTCCAAATTGAGTATAGAATTGACGAACTGCATATAAAACTTCGAAATGCCAAGGTGTAAGCTCGAGTTCTAAACTCTGTGCCAGCTCTTGAGCAACCTGTTCATTCCAAACCGTATAATCAACTAAGTGACCGTCTTGGTCTAATTCTAAACTCATAAAACAACCTAAATGATGTAACTCGATTGAAAAAGCAATTAAATTACTTGGGAGATAACAAAGGGTAAAATAGCGATTTATTTTAAACTGATACAACGTGTGAAGTCTAAAATCAGTTCTGCGAATTGCGCATAATTGATCAATTTAAAATGCTCAGGAACTTTTTCGGCGAGTATTTCTGTATCATTTTCCAAGATATACAGATTTTTTTTCTTTTCTAAACGGCGATCAGATGCATATAGCACTGCATCTCCCATTAAAAGAATATGATCATCTACTGAGTATATTTGATCCAGTTGGGTTAAAACTTGATCTGTATGTGAAAAGCATGATTGAATTAAGTAAAGTGTTTTATCTGACATTTAAATCTACCTTGCCCATCTTACCAATATAAAACACGGTCAAAAGATTGAATAAATTCACTATTCAAATCGATGAACTCAATCTCTTGTTGTGATTGAGTAACAAAAGCAGAGCTTTTATTCATATTCTCTACTAAAACTGGTGTTAAATCATAAAATTCAAAGCTATCCACCATGTTTGACGCGAGTTTAAATGCTTGTTTTAAACCATCAAACGCCAGTTCGGATTTTAACAAACTTAGTCCAGCACCCTTGAGTAACACTTTGACTTTACAACCAAAAGTAGCTAAAACCATAGTGGCAGACAAGCTTTCATAAACTTGTAGATTGGTTAAGTTTGCTTGGGTTATAACCACGAGTACAGTATTCACACAAATCACCTTTTAAATGCAACACTCTAATGGGAAGATCAACTTAGAATTGAATGAGACGATCTGTAGATTGGACTGCATCTGCAAGTTCTCCAAGTCCAACGAGATTAAAACCTTTTGCAAGATTATGTGTTTGAATTTGATGGCGTTTAGCATTTTCTTGATCTGTTATTCCACGCGCTAAAGCGGCACTCACACAGACAGGAAGTCGAATTGCGAGTTTTTGCCACTCTACAGATAAATTACGTTGATCATCAGGAATCCATTGCAAGTTGTTGGCAACTTGTACACCATCTTGATAAAAGAACACACGAAATTCTTGATCTTTTGCTTTTAAAGCCTGAGCTAACCCCAATGCATGCCATGCATGAATTGAACTTGGAGCAGCAGTGATTAGTAATAAAGTACTCATTTGATGGCGATTCACTTGGAGAATGGACAGTTTGCAACATTCAAACTTGATAATGATAGGTAGTATACAATGATTTTAGGTGACATTTTTATGATATTCTCAATTTTAAAAAAAATAAATCAATAAAATACATTAATAATCAAATTCTTACTTAATTTTTTCGGATCCCAAAGTCACTATAGATCTTATTTAATCTGCACGAAATTCCCTATATTTTCTTCCTTTTTTCCATAAATTAGCTAAAATAAATCTAAATCTACACCAAATCTGCACCAAGAATGAAGCTTCCAAAACCAATACAACGTGGATCAAGTTGGCGTATTACTGTAACTTTTGATAATAAGAGATATTCAGCGACAAGAGATACTTCAAAAGAATGTGAACAATGGGCTTCTCTTAAACTACTTGAACTTAAGACCGGTAAAGCTAATCTTGAACAAGGTATTAAACCTGCTTATCCATTTCGACAATTATGTAATAAATATTATGAAGAACATGGTCGACACATGCGATCGGCTCGTACCATCAACTTTAAAATAAAAAACTTAGACCGTATCGCCCCGAACCTGGCTGAGAAGTCAATTTATGATTTTAAGCCTGCAGATATTGCAGAATGGCGCAATAATAGAAAAAAAGAAGTTAAAGTAGCTACATTAAGAAATGAACATGCAATTTATTCTGCAGTGTTTACCTATGCAATGAAAGAGTTGTTTTTGATTGAGTCTAACGTTTGGCACTCAGTAACAATGCCAAATAAAGAAAAATCACGAGATCAAAGAATTTCTCCAGAACAACAAGAAACTCTATTGAAAGTGTTGCAGTGGGACGGTACAACAACACCTGTCAGTTCTAGACAATATGTCGCGTGGGCTTTTTTGTTTGCTCTGGAAACAGCAATGAGGCAGGGTGAGATATTATCTATGCGTAGAGCAGACTTACGTGATGGTTTTATTCATTTACCAATGACTAAAAACGGTGAGTCTCGTAACGTACCACTTTCAAAAGAAGCCAAACGCTTACTCTCATTGCTTCCTGCAGAAAATGACAAATTATTGCCAATTGATAAGAATATATTTTGTGCAATGTGGATGAGGGTTAAGAAAAAAGCAAAACTTCCTGAAATCAATTTTCATGATACTCGACATGAAGCCATCACAAGGATGGTTAAGTTTCGTAAATTACCGGTTGAGGTTTTAGCAAAAATTACGGGACATAAGACAATTGGGATATTAATTAACACTTATTACAATCCGGATGCGCAGGATTTAGTTGAGATGTTTAATGACAGTGAGAGCTAATTAGCTCTCGGTCTGCCTCTTTTTTTATTTTTAGTGCTAAGTAAATCATGGGCTAAGCGAGGGTTGTATAATGCCTTGCCAGGTGTACCTTGATCTATTGATGCGAGACGGTCTCTAATTGTCGTGGTGGATAGACTATATTTTTCGGCGAGCTGTGCTGCAGAAACTAATTCAACTTCCACTTCTTTCAATTCTTTAACAATTCCACCACCAATATTTTGACCGAGCATTACTTGTGGAGGACTATCGCTTTCGACAGTGATAATATATTTAAGAACACCCATCAATCTTCCTCCATTTATTCAGCTCATCCCAAATTAAATATGTCGTACCTATTAGAGGGTGAATTTTTAGAAGAACTTTCATGCATTCACCTTTTTATATAATTGATGTTTAACATTTTTAATCTTTGCCATTAACAAACAAGATTCATTGTTTTGAGGTGTGGCAAGTTTGTGAAAACTTTGGCTATACCGAACCATTTCAGCTTTGCTCATTAGAATCAAATTCTCTATTCGACAATCTGTTTTATCCTGGTTTTTAAATGCAATTACTTGTCCTTCCGGAATTGGTCCATTAACTTTTTCCCAAACAATTCTATGCTTTAATCCAAATTTACCTGGTTCGCCTATTTTTACTAAAACATATCCATCTTTTGAGCATATCCGCTCATAACCTAGAGGTTTAGCATTCCATGTAGGACGTCCTTTCTTGAAGCTAGTCTTATTCGCTGAAGTAAGCCCTTTGGTGCCAGTATTCCATGGAACAGATCCTTTCTGAAAACAACCTGTTCGACCAGTATTCCATTTATTACGAGTGCATAATGACTTAATCTGATCAACACTAAATTGTTCATTAAATTTAGTGTTTACTATTTCCGTTAATTCTTTTCGTCCCAATGAGCAGTTTGATTTAATAAAATCTAATTGCTCTGGGCTATATTTTATTGCTGATCCCTTTGGCATAAATCACCCAATTAAATTTTGCGGAATTTCAACTGAATCGGCATTTTTTAAGCCTCTGTATTCAGCAACTAATTTTGCAGCACTTAAACGCATGTTGTTATTTTTAATAACCTGTTCACTTATTTTTTCAATAGCGTCTGCCTTTTGAAGTTCTGCTTGAAGCTCTTCACCTTTGAGATCTGTTGCGCTTAATCGTTCAAGCTGTGCAAATAAAACAGAATTTAAATCTAATGGTGTATTCATTATTTTGTCTCCCAAGGAGTGTCAGTCGCCATTGTTAAATCAGTACGTCTCTGATTTACATAACTTAATAAACGTTCATGAATAGCCGGGTCGCACTGAGTTATTTCCTCTTCAAGCTTTGCAAGATCAATCAATGTCTTTGCTTCTTGAATACGAACCATCAAAGATGATTGAGATTTTTCAGGTGGGCTCAGTTCAGCTAATCTTTTATGAATTGCTAAAACTAATGGTTTACGCTGTTCCTCATTCCATTGAGTTGTATATTTATACAAAGCATTCGCTTCAGCCGGTGAATTTGATTTTTGAGCACGTTCCAGTAGTTCTGTAAGTAACTGGTTGTATTGATTATCATGAATATTTTCAAGAAATTTTGTCTGAAATTCAGCAAGTTTGCAGACTTTTGTTAGATTAATTTCTGAAATTTGTTCTTCGCTAAAACCTTGATCATTCAAATCATAAAGGGTGGTGTTAATTTCTTCCTCAGAAATACAAGCATTAATACCATCGATATAAATTTGATGATCAGCATTGATTACTTTTGGCGAATATTGTTCAGGATCTAACTCGAGTAACTTATCTTCAGTTAATTTACATAAATGTTGAGTGTGCTCACGCTGTAAATTTCCGTTAGCAAAAAACACCGGGCGTAATGAAAGTACAGCTTCTGTAGTCTTACAGCTTGCAATCTGCGCAGCAAATTTTTCAATTATTGAAGTTGGATCTATTTCAATTTCAGCAAATTCATCTACTGTAAAAGCAGGGCGTGTTTTAGGCGCTGGTTCAGTAATGTTTTCCTGATCATTTTTATGAGCATTTACCTCAGACGTTGAATTTTCAGTCTGAGGATCATTGGATTTTTTACGTGTAGTTTTTTTGGATTTTGCTGCAGGTTTCATGAACTCATGAAAATCTACAACTTTTAAGACCAAATCATTATTTACACCAAGTAAGCTTTGCATAGCTTTCGCTTGATTTTGAGCACTTTCAAAGTTGCGTTGAACTGAACCATTTTTTACTGCTAATACCAGTTCTTCATATTCAGGAATAAATTGACCTTTGACAATGGTCCCAGTATTACCAAGTAAAAAAATGTCTTGACCTGCTGAAAGTTCTTCCAATGAATAAGGTTTTAAAAACGTATATCCATTGATAGTGATTTCATCAATCTTTACGCAGAATTCATAATCAGGCATTGCGAACACGGTTGCAGGGAATTGATCGAGATCATCAAATTCAATCAACCCACCTGCAGCGCGACACATAATATTTTTACCAGCCATTAAAGCCGCAAATGCTTCATTTCCATTCAAAATATTCATTTTTTATTTTCCTCAGTGCTGCATTTGATTTTGTTGTTGAACTTGGTTAATCGGTGGTGTTGTATTCCATCCCATTTGATCAGCTCGTGCACGACAGGCATTCGAAATACCAATCTCATATTGAGTACCTTTGAATGTGTTAATTGCTTTGTCTAACGTCTGAGGCTTCTTCGCATCTTTTATAGCTAAAAGTGCATCGTTAAAACGCTGAGCCAATGGTTTTTGTTGCTGACCATTAGTTTGGTTGTTTTGATTGCTATTAGGTTGTTGAGCCTGCCTAGAGTTTTGTTGATTATTTTGATTTTGAGAGGGCTGTTGTTTTTGTTCATTGTAATGAGCTGCAGCCATTTCCTGATATTTCCAGTCATCCCAAATGCCTGAGAAAATATCGCCAGCAAAACCAATAAAACTAAGTGCCTTAACCATTGCATCTGTGACTGATTTTTTAGGGGCATCCTCGTCGTAAATCATTTTACCTGTACTGGTTTTATACATAGCCATTGTTCCGCCCATGTGTTCCACTGAACACTTTTTACCGTCTTGCATATACCAAACACGGACTGTCGCATAATGCATCATTGTTTCGGCATTACATTGCTGAAATCCTTGTTGAACTATTTCAATTCCCCAACCTTGACCACAAGGACCAAAAGTTTCTGTAGCACGTTGAACTAACCAATAGGGTTGAGGTGATGAGCCTTTATAAGATTTACCTGTAATCGGCTTAACTTTCTTTGGATCTGTTATGCATAAAGAATTCCAAAGGTCCATATTTGTATTATTCGAATTTGTCATGATTATGCTCCAACCCAGCCCATACGTTTTTTAAACGCACGACGTTCATAAGAGGGGATATTTGAATTTTGAAGTCCAATAGCCAATGCTTTACGCTTTTGGAATTTACGTTCACGCTCAAAACTGAGTCGAATCCAAGGCTTTTCTAAGTGCTCAGCAAATTCGATAAGAAACAAATAGCCAGATTTACTTACTCGATAAATTTCGCCATCTTTTTGGATGTATTCGTATGAATAGATACGCATGCGGAATTCGCCGTTTTCATTGCTGATAAATTCAGTTTTCTTTTGAGGAATAGAGGTCATTAGTTTGCCTCCACTAATCGATTACGTTCGATATAACCAACTATCATCTGATTGATATTTCTGTGATCGTTGTAATCGGTGAAATCATTCCAATCTTTACCGTTCACATCTGTAATTTGTTCAACCGCCAAATTTGTAATATCAACGGCTGTAAATTCAGAACCTGGTACGCCGTAACTATCTGGATGAGATTCAAAATCAAAGCTGACTAAAACTAGAAAGCTATCAAGTTTGATAACCGCTTTGCCCGAAGTTCCAGAAGTGAGCTTTAAAGCATCAACGGTGTAAGTAGAGGGTGTAACATTTGGAATGGCAACTGGTAGCTTGTATTCAGTCGTTTTTTGGTCATAAGCAAGACCAACAACACCAACAGTGACTAAACCACTTATTGCAGCGACTTTGAAAAATCCCATAGGCTGTACACGATGTGTAACAATGGGATTGATTGAATTTGGTTTTGTGTTCATAATTCACCTGTTGTTTGGAAAAGCGCATTTGATTTGACGGTCGGTGCGCTTTTTTGTTTTTGATGAGATCTATGTTAACTATGGTTAATTTAATAGTCAAGAAAGAAGTTAATTGTGGTTAATCTTTTTATTAATTATAGTTTATGATTTAATAGACAAAAAAAACCCGACATAGGGTCGGGTTAGATGGAGTTTAATCATGCTTGATCACAATGAAAAACTTAAGTTGGTAATCGAATATATAAATTCAGGAATTACTGATGTTGATATGGTAATTCATAATATTAAGAAGTTAGAAGAAAGTTTGTTCAGTAATCAGGATTAATCTTTTAGAAGGAGATCAATATCAATACCAGTACGACTGACAACCTTGTGAGATTGGTTGTAAAGTTTTAAGAAATATTCTCGCGGAGTCGGTTTAAGATAATCACCTTTTCCATGAGATATCTCAGCATCTACAATTTTTTGCATAAGGTCAAAAGCAACCCTCTCTACAGAATTGTCTTTTATTTCAATAGGCTTACTAATTTCTGTTTTATCTACCATTATTTTCTCCACCCGATTCAAAGGACTGCGTCGGGTTCGCAGTTTTATACTTCTCTGTTATGTCGAACAACAACACCAATAATTGAAATATTTATTTGCAATGAATTTAGTGTTGGAAAATCTGGGTTTAAAGGCACTAATTCAATAATATCAACACCAAATTCATTAACCCCAATTACTCTATACTTTTTAAAAGTTGTTTTTGCTACACCATGTTGAATTTCTTGAGCAATAACAAGTGAGCCAGGCTTAGCTTCTAATGACCCATCAACAACCAATTCATCACCTGGCATAAAAGTAGGTGACATACTCAAGCCTTCAACTTTCAAGGAAAATACACATTCAGGTTTTGCGCCAATATATGTGGTCCATGAAGAGCCAATGGGATTTATTCCGTCATAACCCACATCATGAAAGAGCCCTGCTTGGACATAATCCAATAACGGTATTTCTCTCAAAGGCGTGCTAATAAATGAGACATTGCTTTCATGTTCAATAGAATTAACTTGTTTATTATCTCGTCCAAATAACAACCAGTCATCAGTCACGCCTAAAAACTTTGCAATAACTTTTAAATTTTCAGCAGTGGGAACACTTACACCATCAAGCCACTTTTTAGCAGAAACAGGAGACTTCTTTGTAGCTCTTGCCAGATCAGCAGCTCTTAAATTTTTTTCTTCAAGCTTTTGTTTAATACGAGCATGTAAAGACATAAAAAAATCCCCAAAATATTAACTAATGTTAATACGAACTATTGAAACCATGGTTAACAAGTGTTAAATTTGGTTTATTAACCATAGTTAACTTGGTGTATCCGTGAAAATTAACGATTTAATGAATTACCACGATTGTAAAAATCGAAAAGAACTATCCCAAAAAATTGGATATTCAACTGTCACACTTTGGAAGTGGGAGAAATTTGGAATTCCTCTCACTACACAAGCTGTTTTTCAAATTAAAACAAATGGGAAGCTTAAAGCTGACCAACAAGCCTTAGTCGCTTAGGAAACAACATGAACAAAGTGTCTATTTTTATTTATAAAAATTAAACGTGAATGATTAAAAGGATTCACATATGGAAATCAATTTAAGCCGAGAAGCTCAAAACGCAATATGGCAAATGATAAGTAAAACACCTGGTTTTACTCCTAAAGACATTGCCCAAGTAATAGGGGATTCACATAACACAGTTTGCAATTATGCAAATATCAATATGCCGAATCACTTACCAAGCATTAAAAAATTAGAAGCAATTCTGTATTACACGCAAAACCCAGCTTTATTAAAAATTTGGGCACATGAGCTTGGTTATGCATTGCTGCCTGTTGAGTGCGATCGAAGTAAACATCATGAGCTTTCTATCTTTGAAGCAATGATGCAACACAATATTAAGTCTGGTAAGGCTAACAAAGTTGTTTATGACGCCTATGAAGATGGTGTTGTAACACCTCAAGAATATGAAGAGATACACCAACTCACACAGAATTTAATTGAATTGGCGACAGCTGTAGACCAAGCGGCACTTAAGCAAATGAAAAAATTTACAGCAGGTTTTGAAATTGAAAAAGCCTGATGTTCGAGGTCAGGCTTCCCGTAGTTCATCACGGTTTCAATAACTCATTGGTTTCAAGGAGTATCGAATGACATCGAATCTATCACATGAAAATTATATAAGCAAATTCATGAAAGGTGATGTGGTTGTATTTATGAATCACATCAAAATTAATAGTTTACAGACTATAAAAGCTTATCAACCGAACGATCTATATCTATTGGAAAATGGGCAATTGGCTAAAGAAAATGAGATACGATCTGCCACTTTGCCTGAGCTTTTTCATAAACGCCGTTTAGATGAAATTGAGCAATCGATTGCGGAGGTTTCATGAATAGTCATTTTCAAACTAAACCTGAACATAAACAGACTCAGGAAATCCAATCTTTTTATGAACCAACTCTACTTTTGCTAAACCACATTCACGACATCAAAAAAGACAATTTAAGAATGCGTGGTTACAACGAAGAAAATGCAGCTGTAACCAAGGAAGAATTGGCTCAAAAGATGGCTTATCGATTCAAGATTACGATTTGGTTAGCACACCAGGTTATTACGAGTTTGATCAAAGCTGAACAGGTCATTTCATTTGGTGGATATGTAAAGCCAAAGGTCGGTGAATTATGAGCTTAGATGCGACCGTATGGGCTTGGAAAGCTACAGTCTCATGTGCAAGTGAAAGGCTTGTGCTTTTAGCTCTTGCAGATCGAGCTGGGGATGATCATAAGTGCTTCCCAAGTTTAAAACGATTAGAGAAAGATACAACGTTAAATCGCAAAACGATTATCAAAGTTTTAGACGAACTTGAACTCAAAAGTTTGATTAAATTCACAGGTGAAATTAAAGGGAATGGCGTAAAAGTCTATCAATTAATTGGTGTATTTGGACGTGAAGATAGTTCAGATACCTATACCAAAAAGGGGACTAGTACCAAAAACGACACTGGTGTTAATTTAGGTACTGGTTCCAAAATCGGTACTAGTACCAATAATGGAACTGGAACCAGTACCGATTTTGGTACCGAGACCAGTACCAATTTTGGGACACAGAATCTCCCAAGGAATCTCTCATTAGAATCTAAAAATAAAAAAGACTGGCTTTGTTTGAAAAAACTTTGTTGGGAATTAGATCAAGCCGATCCCACGGTAGTGCCAAAGTCGATTATCGAAGCAAGTTGGTTTGAACGTGAAAAACGAGCATTCGAACTTTTCAATGCCGACAAGGATCTTTGTGATGATCTTTTGATTTACCACTTCGCTGACACACTTTTGAGAAACCGTCACAAATACGACAAAGCGCAAAATGGAAAATCCACTGGCGAATCTGATTCTGTATTTTTCTCGTCACCTCAGCAGATTTATGTTTTTGCCAACAAATTGGCTCAACTTCCAGACGTCATAAATCAATTCAGTATGCCAGGTGAATCTTTTGAAAAACTGGCAAGCAGGATTGCTGCAAAACTATCGGATCCCAATGAACTCCAAAACTGGAAATCACAGCTGAAAATGGTTGGATTTAAATCAAAGAGCAGAGGTGTGGCTTAAGTGGAAAGCATCTCAATTGCTGAATATCAAAAGCTTTATGGTACGAAAACCAGGAAGAAATCAAAGCACAAAAGCAGTACTCGAGTTAAAACTCATCGAGGTGAAAGTATCGGTGAATCAATATTGGCCAACCAGTTAAGAGTTTTAAAAATTAACTTTGAACAGGAATATAAATTCCATCCCAAACGTAAGTGGCGTGCAGATTTTCTCATTGTAGGCAAGAAGATATTGGTTGAGGTTGAAGGCGGTGTTTGGAGTAACGGACGTCACACTCGAGGAAAGGGATATATCGGTGATATGGAGAAGTACAACGCTGCAGTGGTTATGGGATATCAGGTATTACGGTTTAGTACAGAGCAAGTCAAATCAGGTTTAGCGGTTCAACAGATAGAGATGATGGTAGGGGATTTATAAAGATGGGCACGGCAGTCGCAACACAACATATTTTACAAACAGTTGATTGGTCGCGTTTTGACTTAGAAGGCTGGTTATATCAATTTGGTGCCTGGTTATATACCAATACAGGACCTATAGGAAAAAGTGTAAATCCAATCGCTATAGCTATGGATAATGCTGTAAAAGAGAAGAAATATAAAAAATTGAGCCCTGAACAAAGATTAAAAATTATTACTGGTTATCTTATGGAAGATATTGGACAAGCAAAGCCAAGAAAGACTCGTCTAACATGTGAAATAAATGATAACGAGGCGAGAGCTGTACAACGTTTAATTTTAGATCTACAAGGACAATCTGAAATATTGGATGATTGGATGGATGCAGTGATTAGTCGATACTTTTATGGTTGTTCCTGGTCAGAGATGGTGACATCAGAACGTACTCAAAATGATGTACGTTCCGACGTGAAATGTGGTTTGGCTGCTTTGCATAGTAGATATGGGTTTATAAGCTATTAATGGTTGATAAATCAAAAATAGTTAGATTTAGTAGTGACGTGCGGATTTTAATAACCAATACGCCATTAACTTACTCGACAATATAGAGTTTGTGCTTTTTCTTTAATGGTTCAACTTTAGCTAAGGAATCAAATGTTAATTGATTGAAATCATCTTCAGAAATTCCAATTTCATCAAGCATTTGATTTTTATCAAAAGAAGGTTGCGATGCTAATACAGAAATAATTTTAGGTAACATTAGACTTTCATCACGGTGAGTTTCTTCTGGTTCATTTAGGTTATAACCTAATGAATTGATCTTGATTGAATTGCTTCGATTAACCCAATCACTAATTAACCCCAGTTTGTGTGCTTTGTAGTTAATTGCTTTTAAAGATGTTCGCCAAACCTTTTTATACTCAACCATATTTTCTAGTGAAAGATAGCGTGGTGCAGTAGCAAAAAATGAATCAGTAGGCATTAAAAACTCAGAAGAGAATTGATCAGCCTCGGTTTCAAGAACACGATTATCTTTCTCAACTCGAATTTTCTTGTTATGTGTATGCATTACGATATGACCAAGTTCATGTGCACAATCGAACCGAGCTCTTTCTGCAGATTTAAACGTATTTAAAAATATAAAAGGGTTACCGCTTTCTTCATCAAAAAAAGACAAAGCATCAATTTCTCTGATTTCATTAGGAAGTCTAAATACACGAATTCCTTTTAACTCACACAATGAAACAATATTATTAATAGGTTGGTTACCTAGAGCCCATAACCCCCGTAGTTCTGAAGCTATATGTTCAGCGTACTTGGATTCGCCCAAAAACTCAGTAATATCTAAATCTGGACGATGAAATGCAGGTAGCTTTACTTTTTTATTCAAGTATTTATTAATGTTAATTGCTAAAAGAGTATATGCCTCATTAGCTTTTCTATGCTGGGCTTTAATACGAGCAACAGATCGATAGAAGATCTGGTCTGTTTCATGAGGTTGGGACTCATTACCAATGAAAAAAGACATAGGTAAGTTTAGTACACGACATATTTCATTTTGATCATTCTCATTGATTTCTTTGTCTACGTCCAAAAGTTGCTTTACCTTAGAGATAGAGCAACTCAGTTTGTCTGCGAAATCAGCATTGCTTAAGCCACGTAATTCTTTAGCAATACGTAAACGATCTTTATTAAACACATTAACCTCAGATTAGACTACAAGCTTAATATCAAAATCATCTGGTTTAATTTCATCAGATGGTTCCAATAATGGCTTAGGATCATTTTTTACTGGAAGAGTATTATCTATTTCAAATACAATTCTGCAAGTATGATTACTTGGTAAAATGGAGATTTTTTCAGCTTTTAAGTTTTTTACAAAACTAGTTGGGTATGCAAATTCAAAGGGAATAGTTGGGATATCAACATTTTGATAAGCTGGATGTGATGAAGAAGGGAAATATAAAATCCATGTGCGTAATTTTGACTCATCATCATAAGCAAATTGATTCTCCTTAATATTATTTAAGGTCATCAATCCTTTTTCACAGTGTGCAGATACTATTTGATCAGCTATGCCCAAAGCTATATTACCGCTCATAAAGATAATTTGTATTTTTTTTGCTGTATTTTCAATTCTCGGTTGGCTGTCATTATGAAATACCCAAGCAGGATCAGATTGCCTAAGCATTAAAGCTATCTGTTCTCCAATCTTTCCCCATCGTGCGATAAATCGTGCACGATTATAATAAGTATTAGTCTTAAATTCCGCGTCTCCGATCATGATCGCATCTTTGACCAGTTCAAGATCTGGCAATCCTAATTGTTTTGCTTTTTTTATAGCATTGTCACCTTTGAAAAAATCGCAGGGCGTAGGTTCTGAGGGTTGGATTGATTCTTCATCGAGAAGATTTAAGTTCATAAGATATATCCTAAGTAGGTAATAGCTTTTTTATAACATCATTTGATGTTTAAAAAAAGACATTGTATGATGATTTTTCATCTTTTTTTATTAGACACCTTACAATGAAATTTACCAGACTTAAATTAGAAGAAGCAGGCATATGGTTTTTGACTTATTCATTTTTATTAGCATTATTTTTACTATGTGTGGCATTTTTTGGGGATAAAATTAAAAATTTTCTTAATAGTGATAAAAAAATAAGTTCGCTTTCTAGTAAAGATATCAAATTTCTTGAAGAGACATATGGAAAAGAGAATTCTGCATATATATATGTAAATAATGTTCTTGATTTTATAGGAGCATATATACCAAGCAACTTATTAACTATTGTATTCCTTGGATCAGTCTATCTATTGTATTTCATAATGGTACATCGCTTAAAATATAAAAAACTTTCTAGAAATAGTGTTGTCATTTATTTTGTAAATGCTTTAAATTCAATTGCATCCGGTGCTTGCTCATTAATGTTTTTTATTACTTCTGTTTTACTGTTAGGTATAATTTATGTTTGTTCGATTGGTTTATTTTTAGGTCATATTTTTTGGATGTTATTGGCTTTTTACGCGTTGTATGTAGCTATAACTCTATTAGTATTCTTCTTTGATAAGTCATTGAGTGAGACATTAAAAAAGAGTATATCCTAGATTATTTTTCAAATTCAAATTGCCAATTAGAAGCATACCGCTTTAACTCATTCCATATGTTTCAATTTGTACTCCTGGTTTTTCACGAATAATGGAAAAATGAGTAAATTGACTAGCAAAGATTAAAGTGGATAAATAGATTATAAGAATGAAATTCATATGAGAAAATTTCAAGATGATTACTCATATGAATTTTATAATTTACTCTTTAAATGTTTCATTTAAAGCCTGTTGAACCGCATCTACTCGTGATTTACAGGCTTTGTAAGCTGACATAGACTCTTCAACAATTTTCATTAAATTATCGATATCAGGTTCTTCTTGAGATTCTAATAGTTCTGCATTTTTCTTGAGAACTTCATAGCCTTCTTTGAAGGTTAATTCTTTTTTAGTCATTACTATGCACCTTTATTACTTTTGCATCAATAGAACCGTCTTGTAATTCAACTTGGATGCTATCGTTTGAAATTTGTTGAATAGATCGAATTGCTTGTCCATTGCTTCTGACAATACCATAGCCTTTAGCCATAACATTTTTTGGATTCTGCAGTAGGGTTTCTCGAAGCAAACCATCAATTTGCGTGGAAGCTAATTTAAGTTGTTGTTGGGCTAAATATTGAATTGTGCCTTTTATCAAATCTAAGCTCTTTTTTGTCTCATTAATCTGACCATGAGAGAGTGTTTTAATTACTTTCATGTATTGATCATTTTGGCTTTGGTAAGCTGATATCTGATGTTGTGATAAAAGTTTAATCTTATTTAGGGAATCTATTACGTCTTGTACTTGATCCACGATTAAATTTCGAATTCCTCCAATGACTTTGCTTGGAGTATCGAAGGAACGATGAGCTACT
Source organism: Acinetobacter sp. Ag2 (assembly GCF_001005515.1). Classification (NCBI taxonomy): domain Bacteria; kingdom Pseudomonadati; phylum Pseudomonadota; class Gammaproteobacteria; order Moraxellales; family Moraxellaceae; genus Acinetobacter; species Acinetobacter sp. Ag2. The sequence goes on along the minus strand of NZ_LBNA01000036.1, from coordinate 44,942 downwards.
TCATCTAAAATGGTCCGATCTTTTTCATGGCCAATACCGACCCAGATAGGGACTGAACGTTTACAGAGTAGGGCCGCTAAATCATAGTCATTCAGATATGCAAGATCATTAACTGCACCACCACCTCGAATAATTACAATTAGATCCGGGGCAGAACTAAATTCTTTAGCCCATTGCCGTAAAGCATTCGACAGTGATTCAGCAATACTTAATGCTGCGGTGTTTCCTTGAAATGTGGCAGAGTGGTATACAAAATTGCAAACACCGGCTTTTTGAAGTGCATCAGCATCTTTCTTGAAATCACCTAAACCGGCAGCATTTTCAGGAGCGATTACCAGGACATTTTGAATATCAAAAGGGGTAGGGAGTGATTTGTTTTTATTAACTAGACCTTCGGCTGTCAGCCTTTCTAAAATTTGTTGATACCGCCGTGCAATATCACCTAGTGTATAACTAGAATCAATCGCTTCAATATTAACTGAAAACCCATATTGAGGGCTAAACACAGCCTTAACTTTGATTAAAACATTTAAATCTCGAGATAATTCTATACCGCTTTCACGTTCGAATTTCAGAACCATTTTTGCAGCACTGAATTTCCAAATTGTTGCCTTACAACTTGCAATAATTTTATCTGTATCTTCTTCTTTTTCAGCTAATTCTAAATAGTAATGACCACCTTTGATACTTAGGTTTCTAATTTCAGCTTTAACCCAAACAGATTCTTCAAAAGCTACACGTATAACCTCTTGAACTGTAGATAAGTATTCACTCAAAGAAAGTTGTAAATCAGACATAAAAGACAGAGAAACTCATAATTCATAAAAATAGTATAGAACAGTGCTTAGTAAGGCAATCAAATTGTATGAAATACAAGACAACAAAAGATCATATTTAATAAAGTATATTCAATCTAAATTATTGAAAATTTATTGTTTTTCATCACAAAAAATTGTTGTGTGTATGTATATTAATATTACACTTTGTATCTAATTATGGGTAAGGTTATTGATTTTAAAGGAAAAATAAAATTATTGAACATATTGCTATCATTGATCACATAAAAATAATATGTAATATTTTCAACGTATTGGACTTAGTATATCTTTCATTTGCTTTGTTTCATGATTTATATACCCACTGAACCACCTCTATGTGGGTATTTTTTTAAGGACCTTTAATGAAATCGTTCTTTATTAGAAATACTAATGATTTTTTGAAAGCTGCAATAACATTAGGGCTAGATTTTTCATTAGATTTAGAAAATCCAAATCAATTATTTCTGATACTCAATGAAAGAAAGAAGTTAAGGATTCCTGAAAATCGGTGGGTTGTTGTTGAGGGTGCATTTGTTGCAGTGTTAACTGATCAAGAATACAAAATGCTGAACTAAAAAACTTTTACTTAATTATACGAGAAAAATATGTCAAATTTATCAACTGGTACTGTTAAATGGTTTAATGAAACTAAAGGTTTTGGTTTTATTGCTGTAGATAATGGTTCAGATGTATTCGCTCATTTTAGTGAAATCCAAGCTGACGGCTTTCGAGTTTTATTAGAAGGTCAACGTGTACAATTTACGATTACTGAGGGAAAAAAAGGACCACAAGCAAGTGGTATAACCTTGGTCTAATTTGAAAGTTTCCAAGAGCCTATTTGTATTGAATAGGCTTTTTTTTTAAATAAAATACCAACAGATAAATAAGAATAATAGTGTTATTAAAATAGATGACATATTGCATTTTAATATATGCATGTTCTTTGTGCATAGTCGTTATGTCTCGAGTTGTATAACTTTTAATTATTTCTAATCTCAATTTTAATTATTAGCTTAGAAAAACATATGCTTTAGAAGGAGTAAATAATATGGTTCAATATTTTAAATGCTTCTTAGGTTCACATCAGGTATTTGACACGCACTACTGTACAGATGGTCATCTGACCGTATGTCGTCATTGCCTCAAAGTAATTAAAATATAGATAATTGTTATATACAGTTTAAGAAATACATCACTGACTGTGATTGAAATTTTAAACTGTATTACTAATTTTATTGAGGGTTTTTCAATGTTATCAGCTGATATAGCAAATAGTTCAAATTTAATTGACCTAAGTTCAATTGAACAATTTAAAAAATATTTTAAAAATCAAATTAAAGTTCGAGCTGATGAAGGTGAGTTATATGCAAGTGAACGTATTTCGAAGTTGATAAATTTTAAAGAAGTTGAAAAGTTGAGTGAAGAATTCAAAGATGCTGGATATAAAGTTAAAGTAAACACAGTAGAGAACAACTTTGTAATTTCAGTTTTTTGGAACTAAATTAGTTTGCTACAAAACCTTAATAATTTTATATGCCTGTTTTCTCCAATCAACAGGTATTTTTTTATTTAATTTCAATGATTCATCTTTAATTATTTGATTGTTTTTTGAAAATAAAGCAAATAAAAAATGAACTTTTTAAATTTTCAAAATTTGATTAAAATACATATATGAAAAGACAACGTAAAAAACATGAATTTCCAAAATCAAACTGGACTACTGAGCAAGACTGTTATCTCATCGAGAATAGTAATCTACCAATCAATGAACTGATGAGAAACTTACCTTATAGCGATAATGAAATAATAGATCGTAAAGAGATATTAGGTCTAGTTCGTAGAGCGAGACAGATGAGAAAGAGTATTTAGAAATCAATAGACGCGAAATTAATCTTTATTGAATTATCTTGAAGTATTGACCTTGCGCAAGGCATATGGCATATTTCTGCTATAGTGGACGAAGTTATGGTAATCCACTAGATAAACCTCACATTGCGGGGTTTTTTGAGTTTTATAATATGAATAAAATACTATTTATTTTAATAATCTTTCTGAGTGGTTGCTCAAAAAGTGAAAATTGGGTATGCAAAGAAGATTTTAATGAATTAGGTCAAAAGATTCAGTTCTCAGAAAACATTGAAACTGGAGAGATTGGACCATATAGTAAGTGCAAGAACTAAGATGAATTATTTTTATGAAAACCTTTAACTTTTTATACATTATTCCTTTATTTTTTATAAACATAAGCATAGCTTATTCTATTCAACCAACAAACTACAATATCATTAGTCCTGATGCATATGAGTCATCAATGAATGGATTTCAAAATGGTATGAATATTGCCGAACAAGCTATAAAAAATAAAAAAGAAAAGGCTTTGCATGAAAGAGAAGAAATGTATAAGAAAGAATTAAAATATTTTCATGATAACCCATCAGAAATCAAAAGAGAAAATTTAGCAAAACTTATGTTGAGTTACCCAGAATTTAACAACCAAACTCAGCAAATTATAGATGGTTTAGAAAAAAATGGATTACTAAGGGACTAACTAGATTCGCTATTAGGGTGCTACACTCCCACCGATAAATAGGAATACACATGAATATTTGTATCGGTGGTGAGCTTCAAGGGCAAATCGTTCAGAATGACGGCTATAAGTTCAAAGTTGACCCAAACAGTGACAAAGGACCTTATTACTTTAGGCAATCAATTGTTTTAGAAGATCAATATTTAAGGTTTTGGTTTTCCAGCACTGTAAAGTTTGAGGATGCTTTGAAGTCAGCAGAAGGTTTAGCAAGGCAGAAAGTTAAAGATACAAAGGGCGCTTAGGCGTCTTTTTTTACGTTTAAATTTTATAAAGGTGCTTGTGACGTGCACAAGAGACTCATAGAGGGAATTAACATGAAGAAGTAAAAGTCTGAGGATTATCAACTTTGATTAGCAACGTTTAGACTCTACGATAGAGAGTACAACCCATGCAGTTCATCGAGCATGAATAGGATATGCAGGAAAGTGATAATCAGAATTGGGAGTGATGCCCCACATCATAAATATATATCGAAACCGAAAATTGATTAGTACCGTGCCTATTAGGTGGCAATCATAGTAGGGAGTAGCTATGGACCACAGCATAGGGCTTCTGTGGTAACTGTTTTAATAATGATTAATAGCAAAAATCAAAATTATATAAAGAAGCAGATTCAGTCATTATCAAAAGTAATAGGTCAATTACTTATGTACAAATAAGTAAGCTATTTCTATCTTTGCAAATTCATTTAATTATATTTCAGCTTATAGTTGAAAACTAGAAGATTATTTAGTAAAGATCTCTTCCAAATTTACAATTTATAAAATAAAATCATGCTTAAAATTTATATAAATCAAGGTAGTTATGTCTAATCATTTTGTATTAAAAGGTGGGATAGGAACAATTGATGCTGAAAGTGATTTTTTTCTGGAAGAATATTTTTTTGAAACCCAAGTTTTTAATGACCTAACAAGTTTTAATGAAAGTGAATTTTCTTTTACAAAGCGAGTTATAGTGGGAAGGACAGGATCTGGGAAAACAGCATTATTAAAAAAAATTAACAGCTTAAAGAATATGAGATCAATAACCATTGAAGCAGAATCAATGATTTTTGAACATATTAAGAATAATGTTTTCATTAATTCACTTATTGAAAATGATATTGATATTAGAATATTTTATAAATCTTTGTGGTTACATGTTTTGTTAATAAAAGTAATTGAGTTATGTCTACCACGTGATAATTTACTCAAGTCATTACAAGCCCTCGTTGTCGAAAAAAATAAATTAGCTGCTGAATATGTTGATACATTTTGTGATAATTTTTTTAACGATAATATTATTTCCGAAATCACTAATAAAATGCAACGAGAACTATCTGCAACCATTGGAAGTGATTTTCAAAAACTTAAGGCGGGCATTGGAGGCAAGGAAAATACTGAGTCAACTGAAAAAATACAATCTCAGACTAGTCGCTATGTGAACACGGAGTTACTAACAAAGCAAAAGCAAGTGATCAGAGCTTTAATCGACGGTTATAAAGATAAAGGAAAAAAATACATCATAAGTATAGATGATTTAGATCGATCATGGCTCAATGAAAATTCAATTAGGTATGATTTCATTAATGCTTTGTTAGATGCATTTCGAGAGCTAATTGATATAAGGAATACAAAAGTATTAATATCAATAAGAACAGATATTTTAAAAGGTGTTTATAAAAATAAACTAAGACAAGAAGAAAAAGATGTTTCTTTAATTTCTCATGTTGAATGGAGACGAGATGAAATATTAAATCTTCTTGATAAAAGAATAAGTTTCATTATTGAACGTCAATACACTAATGGAGGTGTTAAGTTTGATGATTTGTTTAATTTTAAGGTATTAGGCAAACAAGCTAAAGAATACATTTTAGAGCGTACTATGCTAAGACCTCGTGATGCTATTGAATTCGTTAATATGTGCCTTTCAAAAGTATCTGGAGATGTTGGAAAACTGAGCTATGGTGTAGTGCTTGAGGCAGAAGAAGACTTTTACTCAACTCGAAAATCAGCGTTGTGCTCTGAATGGTATAGTTTATATCCAAATTTAAGAACATATCTTGATGTACTATCTGTATTTGATACAAATGAAGTAAATAAAGATACACTTTCAAATAAGAAGGATATGATTTGTGAAATATTACTTAAGTCAGATAATCTTGAGGATGAGATAATTAATAAGTGTATGAATTTTGATTTCAATGATATTTTAAATGTATGGTTTGTTTGTGGAGTTATAGGTCGTAACAAAATTGAAGATATAGTTATTTATTCCAATCATCAAAAAATGGAATTAGATATAACAGATTTCAATAAGAACTTCAGAATCCACCCATTATTTTTTAGAAATTAAAAAAATACTACCTCCTCCGGGAGGTTTTTTATTGGAAATTATTTAATGAAAATAAACCAATACGCCACTCTTATTAAAATTGAAGCCACTTAAAACAAAACCAAAAGTAAAACCATTACCCAAAGCAACACAAAAATATTTAGAAGCATTTGAAGACTTTGAGCAATCGCTAAATGTGCTCCAAATTAAATATGAAAAATTATTCCAATTTGAATCAACTAAACATTGGCGATTCGATTTTCATCTTATTGAACATAGAATTTTAGTTGAAATTTCTGGTGGACCTTGGTCGGGTGGTCGCAAAGGTAAGCTTAAAGATAAAGCTTGGAGTGTGGATCGTTACGATGTTGCTGCTGATAGGGGTTACACCGTGATCAGAATAGAGTCAGCACCTAGATATAAAATTCAGGAAGATGGACCATTACAGATCGAAGCTAATATGTCTAGTCAGTGGCTTAAGAATTTGAAGAGGCTAATTTTTAATGGAACAGATCAGACCATTTCCACCGACTGATTTTATTGATCAAGCTGAGGAAGAGGAAGCGATTCGCTTGGCGCCCGCAGTAGATTTGAAAGAATGGGTGGTGAAAAGCTTTTTAACTCTTGGTGGTGTATTACATAATCCTGACCATGACCACATAGCAGAGCTATTACACGACGATGAAACATTCTTAGCATTCGCTTGGGCGTCATCTGCCGCCGTTGCTAAAAAGAGAATGGTATTAGGTCAATGTGAAAAGGTGATGTTTAACCAAGGTGGATGGCGTAAAGCTCGGCAAGAGCAACAAATGCGTGACTGGTTTGGGTTTGTTCCTGTTTATCTAATTACAGTTGATGCAAGCTTTTGTGAACGTGCGAACGATCGTGAATTTTGTGCTTTGATTGAACATGAGCTGTATCACATTGGTGTAGAGCGTGATGAGGATGGGGAAATCCTTTACAGCGATCATACAGGCTTACCTAAGCACTATTTAGCAGGTCATGATGTTGAAGAATTTATCGGAGTGGTCAAACGCTGGGGAGCAAGTGAGGACGTTAAGCGTATGGTCGCAGTCGCACAAAATCCGCCGTTTGTTTCAGACTTGGAAATAACAAAATGCTGCGGAACGTGTCTAATTAACTGAGCCTTGAGGCTCTTTTTTTTGGCTATCTTGTTTGACGTAGTTTGACAAAGGTGTATTTATGGCAACATTAAGGGAGCCTGTAAAAATCTTTATAGTTCAGTCTCTTGCTTGCTTTGATACACCCCAACAGGTTGCAGATGCTGTCAAACAAGAATACGGGATAGAAATAGATAGAAGGCAGTGCGCTGCTTATGACCCAACAAAACTTGCGGGAAAAAATCTAAGCAAAAAACTAAAGAATCTATTTCATCAAACTAGAAATGATTTTAGGACGAATGTTTTCGATATCCCTTTAGCAAATAAAGCAGTACGTCTCAAGGAATTACAGAATATATATAACGATCCAAAGGTTAATAGAATTCTAAAAACCAAGCTGATCAAACAATTCAAAGATGAGATGCATGGTTATGAGATTCAGCTCCTGGATATTCAATTAAAGCAACTTGAAATTGAACGAATCAAAACAGGTGATGGAGATGGTGCAGATGATCCGACGCCAGTGAAAGTCACCATTCAAGTTGTAGATGCGAGTAAACAAGATGCCGAATATCAACCCGACGCTGAACGTGCCTCAGGCGAGGTTTCTACAACTTCCGAATAAATTTCGTGCCTTTATTGCAGGGTTTGGTAGTGGCAAGACTTGGGTAGGGTGTTCAAGCCTCTGTGATAAGTCTTGGGAATTTCCAAAAGTACCTTTAGGTTATTTTGCTCCAACATATCCGCAGATCCGAGATATCTTTTTTCCAACCATAGATGAAGTTGCATTTGACTGGGGATTGAAGACAAAGATATACGAATCGAATAAAGAGGTTGATCTGTACTACGGTCGACAGTACCGCAGTACTGTTATTTGTAGATCAATGGAGAAACCGCAAACGATCGTAGGTTTTAAGGTTGGTCACTCTCTAATTGATGAACTCGATGTCATGAATAAGGACAAGGCTCAACAGGCATGGCGTAAAATTATTGCGCGTATGCGTGTGAAACATCCTGGTCTAATGAATGGAATCGATGTTGCGACCACACCTGAGGGTTTCAAATTTACTTATGAGCAATTCGTAAAAGAGGCAAACTCAACGGCAGCAAAACGAAAGCTATATGGAATGATACAAGCTTCAACTTATGACAATGAAAACAATTTACCAGATGATTATATTTCATCTTTGTTTGAATCATACCCGCCACAGTTAATCTCAGCGTATTTAAAAGGTCAGTTTGTGAACTTGACCAGTGGTGCGGTTTATCCTGATTTTGATCGAAAGCTCAATCATACAGATGAAGAGATTCAACCTAGAGAGCATTTGATCATTGGTATGGACTTTAACGTTTTAAAAATGGCTGCAGTTGTTTATGTCATACGTGATGGTAAGCCTCTTGCCTTGGATGAAATAGTTGGGGTGAGAGATACACCAACCATGGCAACATTACTCATTGAGCGTTTTCCATTTCATGAAATGACAGTAATTCCTGATGCAGCTGGTCAAGCTACATCTTCAAAAAATAGCAGTGAATCAGATCACCAAATTTTGCGTGACAAAGGTTTTAGGGTTGAGGTTGATGGAACTAACCCCGCAATTAAAGATCGTATTAATGCAGTGAATGCATTGATTCTAAATGGCGATGGTGAGCGTACGTTGAAAGTTAATACAAATAAATGCCCTCGTTTCACTGAAACTCTAGAACAGCAAATTTATGACAAGTTCGGGATGCCTGATAAAACTGCAGGATTAGACCATGTAGGCGATGCGGGTGGTTATCCATTGGCTAAGCGTTTCCCAATCATTAAGCCAGTGACACGATTGGATTTCCCTATTTTTGGACGACGATAGAAAATGACTGGAATTACAACTAAACACGCAGACTATGATTTAAACATCGCGCTCTGGAAGAAAGTAGACGATGTGTGCAAAGGTCAGAAAACGATTAAGGATGCAGGAAAAACCTATTTGCCGGTTCCTGAAACATTCGGCAAAGGTGATGCTGAAAGATATCAAGACTATCTAGGGCGCGCCGTATTTTATGGTGTTACAGGTCGCACATTGGGTAGTTATGTCGGCACAGCTTTCAATAAGCTACCTGATTTTACTCGACCTGATGAGTTGGAGTATTTAGAGCGTAATGCTGATGGGTCAGGACGATCAATCTTCCAGTGTTCACAACGAATGTTAAGATCGATCTTAAAACAGTATCGTTGTGGTGTGTATGTAGATTACCCAACAGTAGCAGCAAGTAAAAATAAAGCAGAGGATAAGCTCAAAGGTGCTTATCCAATGATTCATATTTTAGAAGCTTCTGTGATTGAGGATTGGGATCATATCGTAGTCGGCAATCAGCGCAAATTAAGCTTTGTTAAAATCCGTGAATCTATTTCAGAGCGTGAGCCCGATGGTTTTAGCAAGAAAACACAAGACCAGTATCGTGTTTTGCGTTTAGAACAGTCAGAGAATGGCTTTGTTTATACGGTTCAGGTTTATATATTGGATAAGGACAAGAACTGGGTAGCGCAAGAGAAGATCATCCCAACTGACTACAGTGGTGCAACTTGGGAATATATTCCATTTACTTTCTGCGGTGCAGTAGATAACACGGACGAAATCAATAATGCACCGTTACTGGATCTAGCTGATCTAAATCTTGCCCACTATCGTAATTCTGCTGATGTTGAAGAATCAGGTTTTATTATTGGTCAACCTACAGTTTCATTGCCTGATGTGAGTACAGAGCAGTATGAAATAATCAAGCGAGATAAGTTGGCAATTGGTGCACGCTCTGGATTTCCAACTAAAGTTGAGATTGTGCAAGCAAAAGAAAACAATTTAGCAAAGCAGCTCATGAATGAAAAAATGACTGTAATGAAAGAGCTTGGTGCACGTTTAATTGAGGTTGGATCTGCCAATAAGACAGCGACTCAAGCAGACAATGAGGATTCGATTCAGCATTCGGTAGTTTCACTTGCAGTCTCAAATATTAGTGAAGCACTTACTCTGGCTTTACGTTGGTGTGCCAAGTTTGCCATGGATGATCATGAGTTTGGTCCTAATGAACTGAGTTACTCAATTTCTCAGGATTTTAATAAACCTAAATTCAGTGAAGAACGTGCTAAACGTCTATACGATGCTGCTATTTCAGAACATCTACCTTGGTCAGTTTGGTACAAATATGAACAAACGGGTACTTTTAGCGAGCTTTCTTTTGAAGAAATGCGGTTGAAACTAGATCAAGAGAAAGCAGGTGAATTTGATGAATGATCCAATCATTGATGCATTGACTAAGCACAATAGCTTTTTACAGCGTTTATCAAGTTCAGCTATCATTGAAATTATCCAAAGCTTTAATAAGATTTCTTATGAGCAACTGGCTAGGCTTAGAGAATTATTGGATGACTTGATCGATGCTGAGTTAAAGGCACTTGCTTCAGCTGCTTATACAACTCCCGCACTCAGAGAGATTCGGGATCTATTTAAAGAGTGGCAACAATCGATCGCCGTGACATTGCCCGAGGTCTTTACAGCTTCTGCAGTTGCATTGGCGGTTCATGAAGCTGGCTACATCTACCGAATGGCCAGTAAGAAAACGCCTAAGGTTGATGGTGAAAAGCTACTTAAGAAAGTCAGTAAGCAGCCCTTTGCTGGTGGTCAACTCATTGACCTCATTTTTCCTGATGTGGCTGAGTCTATGCGCAAGAAAGCTGAATACATTATTCGTGATGGCGTTTCTAATGGGCAATCTAATCAGCAGATTATTCATCGGATCAAAGGCACTAAAAAGCTTGAATATAAAGATGGCTTATTAGAACAAACGCGTAATTCTATCGATGCAGAAGTTCGCACAGCAAGGGCGCACATCAGTAATGAAACTTATTTAAATACATGGAAAGATCTTGGGGCTAAATACACCAAGGATATAGCGACACTTGATAGCCGTACCTCTAAGCTCTGTGCCGTGCGGGATGGCCGTGTACAAAAGATTGATGAGAATCATGAAAGACCACCTTACCATCGTCGATGTCGAACCATTCAAGTTGCTTGCAATGCTGATGGTGATATTGATGGCGTACGTCCTTATGTTGTTGATAAGGAAAAGGGTAAAGACTGGGATATTGGTCAAGTTGATGCGAATAAGACTTACAAACAATGGTTTTCGGCACAGGACGAAACCTTTCAGCGTAATTGGTTAGGTAAGACTCGCTTTGAGCTTTATAAGTCAGGTAAGTATCCATTGGATAAATTCATTGATCCTCTCAGCGGTAAGCCTTTTACAATTGCAGAACTTAAGAAAATGGATGAAGACACGTTTAAGGAGCTAGGGCTGTGAAAAAAGAACCAAAGAAAACAGGACTAAAACGCACTGTATGGTTATTTGAGCGTGAGATTTTAGAAAAACTCGAAAAAACCAATTTAAAAGATCATCACAAGGTTCTTAAGCTCAATATTTTCGCTATGCAATATGAGTTAAGACCTAAATTTAATAATGGTCGAGCTGATGCCATTGTAATGCGCGATACGGCAAATCATTGGTTGAAGATGTGGTTTATAGCATTCCAAACATGCACTGGCGAACATCTAAAAGCTAAAGCTTAAAGCATACAAATTATTTAGCACCTTTCGAGGTGCTTTTTTATTGCCTAACGTTCGGATGAACAAGGCGCAACGAGCGGATGCTCATTTAGAAATAGGGTCGGATGACTTATGAAACTTAAGACAGTAACCATTGAAAATAAAACATATGCAGAAGTGAATGAAAACGGTCTACCGATTTACATTCACGATGATGGTAAAGAAGTCGCACATGACGCACCTCAAACAGTAGCGACAATCACACGATTAAATGGGGAGGCAAAGACAAATCGTGAGCGTTATGAAAAAGCAGAAAACTCTTTGAAAGCTTTTGAGGGTATTGAAGATCCTGAGGCTGCCAAAAAAGCTTTAGATACATTAAAAAATTTCGATGATAAAAAACTGGTGGATGCCGGTGAAGTCGAGAAAATCAAATCTGAAGCAATTAAAGCTGTTGAAGAAAAATATGCTCCGATCGTTCAAGAGCGCGATTCTTATCAATCTCAATTGCATAACGAACTTATTGGAGGCGGTTTTGCTCGTTCTAAGTTTATTCACGACAAAGTTTCTGTACCTGTTGACATGATCCAAGCCCAATTCGGAAAAAATTTCAAAATCGAAGATGGCAAGGTTGTAGCTTACGGTGCAGATGGTCAAAAAATCTTTTCACGTTCTCGTCCTGGTGAAGTTGCTGATTTTGATGAAGCCTTGGAATCTTTGATTGGTGGATACCAATACAAAGACCAAATTTTAAAAGGTGGTCAAGGTTCTGGTGGAGGCTTCCAAAACAATGGTGGAGCAAATACTGGTTTAAAACGCAGCCAAATGGATGCAAAGGCAAAAGCTGAATACATCCGTACACATGGTCAAGAATCATATTTAAAACTTGATAAATAAGGAGTCGTAATGACTACAACCGTAAATAGCGACATGATTATCTATAATCAATTGGCGCAAACAGCATATTTAGAGCGCCTCCAAGACAATTTAAACGTCTTTAACCAAGCATCTAACGGGGCGATTCGCTATGTAAATGAGATCATTCAAGGTGATTTCAATAAACAATCTTTCTATCGTGTTGGTGGTAGCATTGAACACCGTGATGTGAACTCAACTGCTAAAGTGACTAATAAAAAAATTGGTGCAGGGGAATCTGTTGGTGTAAAAGTACCATTTAAATACGGTCCTTATTCTTCTACTGAAGAAGCTTTTAAACGCCGTGCACGTTCGCCAGAAGAGTTTGCTGAAATTATTGGCTACGATTTAGCAGATGCATTGGTACATGGTCGTTTGCAATATAGCCTTGCCGCACTTAAAGCAGCCATTACAAGCAATCCAGAAATGATTGCCAAAGGCAGCATCGCTACAGATGGGCGCAAAGCTTTAACTAAAGGCATGCGTAAGTTCGGTGATAAGTTTGGCCGTATCTCACTTTGGGTGATGAACTCAGATACATATTTCGACATTGTAGATGAAGCATTAACAAATCAAATTTACGGTGAATCAGAAATCGTTATCTATGGGGGATTACCGGGCACATTAGGTAAGCCAGTTCTTGTCACTGATTTGATTGAAGACGATGATGCTTTTGGTTTGCAGGCTGGTGCTGTGACAGTCACTGAATCGCAAGCACCTGGCTTTCGTGCATACGATATTAACGATGAAGAAAACTTAGCAATAGGTATGCGTGCTGAAGGTGCATTCAACCTTGACTTGCTCGGTTACTCTTGGGATACCTCAAAAGGTGCCAACCCAACACTTGCACAATTAGGTGCGGATGCAAACTGGAAGAAGCATGCAACAAGCAACAAGATGACTGCAGGTACATTGCTTGATCTATCAGGTACACCATAAAAGAGGGCATTTCGCCCTCTTTCTTTTTGGGAGAAAGAATTGAAAATAATCTATGCGAAAAAGAGCTCAGGAATTGATGAGCAAGGATCTTTTCAAAACCCTAGTTACTATGACAAGCCTAATAAAAATGCTGAATCAGTTGTGATTTATGGTGACTATCCGCAAATTAAAGCTGATTATGAAGCGCTTGAAATACCTGTAAATGTTCGAGAACTATCACTAGCCAAGCCATTAACTATTGATGTCAAAGTCGGTATCACACCTGAACTTCAAGCCGTCGTTGATGAGGCAAAAGCTGAATGTGAAAAAGTTGTTGCTGAAAATGATGAGCTAAAACAGCAATTGGAAGCGTTAAAGGCTGGGCTTGTGCTTGGTGAACCTGTTGATTTGACCGGTTTGGTACCAACTGAGCAATTTGATGCAGTTGCACTGGATCTAACGAATACCAAAGAGCAATTAGCCACCGCAAAGGGTGAATTTATTGCTTTTAAAAACGATGCCGCAGCAATGCAAGCCCGTATCGCTGAACTTCAATCAGTGGATTATTCAAAACTTAAAGTGGATGAACTAAAAGATGTTCTGAAATTGAAAGGAATTGAATTCCCATCTGATGCCAAAAAAGATGATTTGCTGGCTTTGCTACCAAAGGAATAACCCATGAGCTTTATTACCCAAGAACAGGCTGAGCAAATACTAGGGGCGGATTTTGCACCAGCTGGTGATAAAGCTCGCCTCATTAAATTAGCAAACACTTGGATGAAGAATGAAATAGGTTTTGTTCCTGATCCAATTGATCCTTTATTGCAAGATGCAGCATGTGAAATTATCAAGGGCATTTTAGCTGGTGATATTTACTCAGGCGTAGAGCGTCAAACTACAAGGGAAATGGTTGATGCTGATGGGGTTAAGGTTGATGAAACCTTTGCTGCAGGTAGTGTGGCTATTTCTAAGAATGAGCAAGTAGCTAAAGCTTATATTGCATCACTTGATTTAACACCTAAAGGCTTTGCATTTGGAGTATATCGGGGATGATTAAAAACAAGGTTCAATCCAAGTTAGCCAAAGCATTCAACACAAAGCTTACTGATGCGGTGTATCCATTCACTTGCACTAAAATTATTAATTCAGGTGAAATGGATTTTGAAACTGAAACTTATCCTGAGTCTGAAACTGTAGTTTACACAGGTCGTGGTGTGTTGTTTGGTTCATATGCCAAAGACATGGTTAAGCCTGAGAATTATCAAGTCGAAGACTGCAAAGCAACTGTGCTGCAAAATGAAGTTACTGCCGTACCGCAAATTGATGACGAATGGAAAACTGAAAAAGGTATTTTTCGTATTGTTGATATTGGTACTGATCCGACTGGAAGTATTTGGAAAGTTCAGTTAAGAAAGGTGAGTGAATGAGCAGATGGTCCATCAATCCAACCGACTTTATTGACACAATTAAAGAAGATGCAGATCAACATTGTAAGAACATTATTGCAGATACTTTACAGCAAGTTGCAGTGCGCTCACCAGTTCATAAAGGCTCTTATAGATTCTCGCACATTGTATCGATCAATACAGAAGATTACTCAACCAAGCAGGGCAATGGCGATCCAGTACAAGCAGCTGTTGGGACAATTGCTTCATTTAAATTTGGTGACAAAGCATATATCCAAAATAATACTCCTTACGGTGATGTGATCGAGTACGGTGGTTATCCTGATCCTGTTAAAAAAGGAAGTTGGGTAAAAGGTAAAGGGTACATTAAAAAATCTGCAGGTGGCTTTTCACGGCAAGCACCTAATGGTGTTTACACATTGGCATTTCAGTATATTGCGAGTAAGTATAAATGAGAGATATTGATGCGAAACGTGAGATTCGCAAGCTGATTGAAACCTTTACAAGTAAGGCTTTAAAAAATGAACACTTTCAATTTCAAAACCAACCACTTGAAGGCGGTAAGCCTTTCACACCACCACACAACGAAATATGGGCTCAAGTGAGTTTTGGTGGTGGTGACAAGCGTATTGTAGGATTAGCCGATAAGCCGTGCACACGGACTACAGGAATGCTGTTCATTCAGTTATTCGCTCCACGCAATACAGGAACAGACTCAGCTCTTATTGTTGCTGAAAAACTAGCGGAACACGTACAGTTTTATAGAATTGGTGGTTTAGAGCTTCAAGCATCAAGTGTGATTGAAGTACCCAATAATCCGGACTTTTATCAAGTGAATGTGCATACGCCATACACTGTAAATTAATTAACTATTTCCAATCCACCTCCTTATAGGAGGTTTTTTTATGCCCAAATTAAGGAGAACTTCATGAGTTCTGGAGCTAAACAGCTAACCCGAGTCGGTTTTGAAGCATCACCCGGTGTAATTGCAACAACTTGGAATACATTTGCATTCACCACCAATGGTTTGGATGCATCGGCACAAACCACAGAATCACAAACAATTAAAGATTCACGAATTGCAGCTGGTACTTTAGTGACTGGTGTTGAAGTACAAGGTGATATTGAATCTGAATGGGCTTATGGCATTCAAGATGGTGTCTTAGAGCTTGTTGCCTTCAATGCTTGGAATAGTAATGTTTTGACGTTTGGTGGTACTAGTCGAAAAACACTTTCGATTATTCGCGGTTTTACTGATATCGATAACTTTCAAGTTTTCACAGGCTGCCATATCAATCAATGGACCTTAAGCATCCCTGATAGTGGCATTGTGACTTCTAAATTCTCAATTATGGCAATGAAACGTACTGCATATGAGGTTGCACCTACTGGTACCGTAACACCTGCAGGAGATGCAATTCCATTTACAAGTCTTTCAACCGGCGACATCTTGATTGAAGGTGAAAAGAAAGCAGGGATGTGCGTCACTCAGATTGAATTGACCATTGATAATACAATGCAGATTCAAAAGTGCTTGGATTATGAAAACAATATTTCTGGGATTTTGGAAACCATCATGAAAGGCAGCGGTAATTTTACAGTTGCATGGTCTAAAAACACCGCTGAGTTATATGAAAAACAGTTCTTGAATGAGCCGATTAGCCTTGAATATAGCCTGAAAGATAAAGATGGGAATAAATACACATTGTCACTTCCAAATGTGTTGGTTTCAGCACCTCTACCAAGTGGTGGAGCAGGCGACATTCTTAACACTCAATTTTCATTCACTGTGGCAGATGCTGCACCTACTCTTAAACGTATTCCTATCATGGCAGGTCCATAAGCATGAAAATTAAAATTGAAGAACAAGAACAAACCAAAATTCCAAGCAAGCTGATTGATTACAAAGATGGTTCTAAATTCCTGATTGCAGGAATAGATAAGCCCTCATTCAAGCATTGCATGGAGTTGCGTGGCACTCGTATTGAGCAAGAGATTCAAGGTGTCCGAGACATTACAGACGAAAGCTCTCGTGAAATTGCCCAATCATTTAGTAAGGCGGTTTCACATTTAGTCTTGAACTGGCAAGGCTTAGAAGATGAAGAAGGGAATATTTTTGAATATTCCAAGCAAAATGCTGAACTTCTTTGCACCAGTACAAATGAGTCAATCGAGCTTATTGTGTGGATCCTTGCAGAAGCCCAAAAAATTCAAGTTGAATCCAACGAAGAAAAGGCTGAAACATTGGGAAAGTCATCCAGCTCTACAAGTACCAAACAGCGAAATGGGACATCGAAAAAGCAAGAGAAGTCTATCAAAAGCTAGGTCAGCCATTGCCTGATTACTATCTACCGCCTGAATATTCATACACAGCTCACTCCATTCTTTCAGCCTATTACGTGATTGCTCGTTCTAGACAGTATGAGCAATGCATTCCTATGGCTTTAAGTCTTGGGGCTGTGAATGATTACTGTGATCAGTATGAATCACCAGTGCCGAGATGGATTTTTAATGATTGTATCTTTGCTTTAGACAATCTGTTTTTGGAAGAGGCGAGCAAGAAGAAGTGATCATTCGATAGAGCTACACGTATGAGAGAACTATATTCGTATGGTTTTCTATAGCCCAAAACAAAACCCCAAGAGTTCACAGCTCTTGGGGTTTTTGTTTCCAACCCACAACACGCACTTGAGGATTAGAACATATATGAATTTTAACATCGGGGACTGGATTGTGAAAGCACTAGAACTTATCGAGCAATATAAATCTGTAAAAACATTTTGCTACTGGATTTTGTTTGTAATCGCATTGTTTGCAATACCTCAAATTCTTTTAGCTGCAACAAAGCTTATTGAAGCAATCAACTAGAAATTATTTAAATTTTTGCCCGCCTTTCCTGCGGGCTTTTTTTCACCCGTAGGAAAGCGAAATGACAGAACAAACAAGCCGTTTAGTAATTGAAATCAGCTCTGAGCAGGCTAAAAAGAATGCTGAAGATTTGAGTAAAGAGTTGGTCAAAATCTTTACTGGTGGTGAAAAGGCGAGTGATTCAACGTCGAAGCTTGGCAAGACCATTCAAGTCACAAGCAACATTACTCAAAACTTCAATACTACTGTGAATAATACGACTAAGGCTTTAAGTGATCAGGAAAAGCAAGTCAATCAAAATGGCTTAGCCATCAAAGAAATGGCTAAGTTTGTTGCTGGTTATATTTCTATCAGTAAAGGTATTGCTGCGGCTGATAATTACACACAGATGGCGGCACGTATACGAAATACGACATCTAGCGCTCAAGAGTACAACTTAGTTCAAGAGAGATTGTTGGTAACCGCAAATACAACATTCCGGGCATTAAACGAAGCTCAAGAAGTATACCTATCACTTGCGGGTGGGATGAAGTCACTTGGCTACAGTACCAAGCAAACTTTAGACTTATCGGATTCTTTATCCTTTGCCTTTACAGCTAATGCAACACGCGCTGATCAGGCACAATCTGCAATGGATGCACTATCAAAATCAATGGCTAAAGGAACAATTGATGCAGATGCATGGATTTCGATTGTGACTGGTGCTGACAATATTATTGCTGATATGGCAAAAACCACAGGAAAAACTGAGTCTGAAATTCGTCAACTTGGAGCAACTGGTAAAGCTTCCCTTGAAGATCTCATTAAAACATTGGTTGCAACTCGAGAGCAGAATGAAAAACTTGCTAACAACATGGAGAATAGCTTTAAGGATGGGCTTCAAAAGCTAACAAACGAAACAACAGTTTTCCTCGGCAAACTTAATGAAACGACTAAATTAACTGGAACCTTGGCTACTGGTCTTGGATTTCTCGGTGAGCATGTAGATAAACTTGCTGTTTTAGGTGGGATTGCCGCATCAATTTATGGTGGGCGTTTAGTAGCAGCATTTGTCGAAACTAGCATAAAAGCAGGTTGGGCAACTGCTGCTATTGTTACTCAGACTGGTGCTACAACAGCATTAACAACTGCTATCCGGGGCTTGTCCTTAGCTTCAGGCGTAGGTTTGGTTGTAGGTATTGCAGGAGCTGCAGCGTCAATGCTTTTGTTAAGTAGAGATACTGAAGTTGCAACCAAATCTCTGAATGAGCAAGGTATTTCAATTGATGAAATAATCAAAAAATATAATGATCTTGATGAAGCTCAAAAACGTACTCAACTTAGAGCTGAAACAGCAAGTCTGGAGGATTTAACCAAGCAATATCAGGATGCTGAAACTAAGTTAATCACATTAACACTGCAGCTTTATCGCTCAGGAGATGCTTCAGAAAATGTTGCTAAAATAATCAGTAAACTTGCAATGCAATATAAGCAAGGAGATATGTCTGCGAATGATTTAGCATTTAGAATTAATAACTTAAATGGTGTGACAGCGGAAGGTAAAGCGAAAGTAGATGCTCAAGCGAGCTCAATCACAAAACTTAAAAATGAGCTTTTAACTCAAAAGGATGTTACAGAGCAAATGATTGAAGTTTCAGGTCGATCTACAAAAGCAAGTGAGGCAGAAACCAAGGCGATTAATGATAAGCGTATTGCACAGCAAAGATTGAATGAACTTCAAAAGTCATATGCTCAAAAGAATCTAGATACTGATTTTTCATTGATCAATATAAAAAGTCATGGGCTAGAAAAGGGTAAGGCGCTATCTGATTTTTATGATAATAACAAAATTCCTAAAACTCGTAGCTTAACCAATGAAGAGTGGGCTGTATTTCAAAAGTATTTTGATAAACAACAAGCTCTTAAAAAACTTGAGGATGATATTACTGAGTCCAAAAGACAGCAAACCAAGGAAACTGAAAACCTGATTAAAACGCAACAGCGATTAATTGGAATATCAGGTAATTCAGGTATAGGTACAGGCGCACATCTAGATGTTCGCTATGGTGGCTCTCGTGATGGGCAAAAAGTATCACCTGAGCATATAGCTCGGCTTCAAGCTGGTGGGAAATCTCTTTCAAGCTACCGTGTTTCTTCTGATTATGGTCAAAGAAAAGCTCCTACTGCTGGGGCCTCAAGTTTTCATAAAGGTATTGATTTTGCAATGCCTGTAGGTACTCCAATCACAACTAAAGTTGCGGTTAAAGATGTAAAGACTGCCTATGATTCAAAAGGTGGCGGCTATTACAGCACAATCACTTTTGAAGACGGTGTTGTGCTTAAACTTCTTCATCAATCACCAAGTATGCAAAGCAAGGTGAAAGGTGGGGCTAGTACTGGCAATTATGGATCTTATTTAGCTCAAGACAAGGCAGAAGCAAAAACAGAAAAGGAGATCGAAACTTTAAAAGCTAACTATTACTCGCTAGGTGAGAAAGACGAAGCTGACCATATTAAGCGTGTAAAGGATTTACGCAAGAATGGCTTAGACAGTCTGATTGCTGAAGAAAATACTCGCTTTGAGAAAACAAAACAACTTAGACAATTTGAATTCACAATGGAGGTTGATGGTTGGCGTTGGGTTGGCGAGGAAAAGATTAAGAATGATGCTTATGTTAAAAAACTTAGAGTTGAAGCCAGTGCTGACTTGAATAAAAAGCAAAAGACTGAATCCATTAAATCCATTGACGAACAGCGTGAATATGAACTTGAACAGTTTCGTTTAACGAAACAGCAGCAATTACTCCAAACAAAAGCGTTTTATATGTCAGAGCTTCAATTAGCTAAGGCTAAATATGATATAGAAAAAAGGCTTATTGCTCAGAGTAATGAGGATCCTGCTGAAAAAGCCTTTAAAACACAGATGCTTGAATTACAGAATCAAGTAGACATGAATCGTCGCCTAAAGGATGCGTCCATGGGTTGGGATTCGGTCCGTTCTCAAATGGATGGTTCTTCTGCACGATACCAAGTTGGTCAAGAGCGTTTTAATCGAATGGATGTGTCACAGAATCTTTTTGACATACAAATTGCTGATGTTGAGAGACAAGAGCAAGAACCAGGTGCTGATCTCGAAAAATTGGCAGAAGTTCGTGAGCAAATTTGGGCTGCACATAATCAGCGGATGATTGATATCGAAAATCAGTATCAAAAGGATTCCTTGAATTTGCAGTTAACACAAGCTCAGCAATTAACTGGTTCATTTGCAAATATGTTTAGGGGGATTTTGGGAGAAAGCTCAGGAGCTTACAAAACAATGTTTGCTATGCAACAGGGATTTGCACTCACTCAAGCTGGTATGAATTTATGGTCCTCTGTTTCAGATGCTTATGCTAAAGAACCAGGTACTGTGTGGCAGAAAGTAGCAGCAGGGGCTAAGGCTGCTTTGGATCAAGGAACATTTTTGACGATGATTCAAGCAATTACACCTCAAGGTTTTGCTACTGGTGGACACATCACAGGCAAAGGCACTGGAACAAGTGATGATATTCCGATCATGGCATCAAATGGTGAATTTATGATTCGCCAAGCAGCAGTATCAAAGCTTGGTTTAGTTGCATTGAATTACATGAACAAGACAGGTGAATTGCCTTTTCAGAGCGAGTTTAATGCAGCTAAGTATCAGTTCTCTCTACCTAACAAGCAACCTACTGAAAAGTTTAGAGATGGTGGCTTGATTGGTGTTTCTCGAATGAGTAATGCTGATGTTGAAAGAAAGCAGTTTGAATCTATTCAGCGCAGCAATAGCATATCAGCCCAACCAAAAGTCACCATTATTAATCAAACTTCTCAGCCTGTAGAAGCAACATCTCAATGGGATGGGAATGAATTACATGTGGTTTTAAGGGAGATGCAAAAGCTAAATGAAACAAAAACCAAATCCTTAATTGCTCAATCTTGGAGAGATGCTGAACGTCAAGGTGGTGCTTTGGATAGGATAAAGAAAGGTAGATAGCCACCTCGGTGGCTTATAAAAAAACATAAATATTAATTAAGTTTGAAATATTATGTATAATAAATCTCATAATATTTTAAATATGTAATTAATTTATCGTTTTTTAAATTTAATTACTGTCTAATTAAAAACCTTAGATTAGAGTTGATAATATGCGTATATTTTTATTAGCTGTTTTGGCTGTAATAATTACTGGGTGTGCTACTTCTTACCGTGAAGCTAGTGGACCTGGTAATTTGGGCGTCAAAGCTACGATCATTGATGACAATGTATTTGAAGTTACATCAAGAATTAATAAATCTACACCGCCTTATTTAAGGAGAGAATACTCAGTAAAAAAGGCAGCTGAAACCTCTCTCAAGTTGGGATGTAATTATTTTGTTGCTGTAGGAAATGTCAGACAGTCTTTTACTCAAGCATCTCATTTGGTAAACACAGGTCTTCAAAAACTTGATAATGGCTCATTGGTGTATGTATCTAAATCAGGTACTCAATATAATGTTGTAAATCCATCGGGCATGGTTGTTAAATATGTTTGCTTCAATGATAAGCCCGATATGGTATTACCTGGCTTAGTCTTTAACGCCAAATATGTTTTACAGTCTTGATAGGATTTTATCCTGTATAAATTGAACCTTTACCTTAATCAAACCTACTCAACTGAGTGGGTTTTTTATTGGACGCAATTTATGAGCTATGAAAAATTTACATTCCCATGTGATTTGGATGGGAACTCAAGCAAACAAAACTTCAATATCCTGAATTCGAAATTTGGTGATGGCTACGAACAAAATATCTCAGTAGGTATCAACAATAGAAAGGGTGAGTGGGCATATAAACGCACATCATCAAAGGATGAGATTCTTCAAATCAAAGATTTTTTTGATCGACATAAAGGTGCTGATTCATTTCTCTGGAATTCTCCATTAGATGGCGAAGTGAGAGTTAAAACAGATACAAGCTATTCACCTAGTCAAGTGGGTGGAATGATCTGGACAATCTCAACCACATTCACCCAAGTCTTTTACCCCTAAATCCACTTAACTTCATGCCCCACTCGTTGGGGCTTTTTACTTGAAGGAACATTAAAAATGTCAAAGCAATTTACACGAATCGAAGCAAGTTTTACTGCAGCACTCATGGCTAAAATTGATGCATCTGCTTATGAGTTTGGATCAAAAATAAATTACCTATCGATTGATTATAACAAGGCGACAGATGATGTATTAATCGGCTTAAAAAAGGATAAAGAGCCTGATTTAAGCCGTATCTCATTAAAAGAAGCACAATTTATCAGTTGGCTGATTCCCTATATCGTTTCTATGCAGAATCGTTCAGGGATTTCAATCCAATCTATCCAGGCTATTTATGATGATGAGGGTTTAAACCTCGATATTGTGGTGAATGACGATGTTAAACAGTGATTTTCAGAAACTTTATGTAGATGGTTTAATTACCTTATTTGAATTAGATGCCAGCGCTTTAGGTGCTGGCATTTTACGTTTCCACGGACATATTTCATTCCAAGATTGGGAAAAGATTTATAGCTCGATTGGTTCTGATGGTCCGATGGTTACTGATACTGGTGATAAAAAAGTTTGGCATCGTAACATCATCTTTGATGGTCAGACATTTGAACCCATGGCACTGGAAGTCAGTGGTTTAGAAATGCGAAGTGATGGTAAGGCTTCCGCGCCTACTTTAAGTATGGCTAACAATATTAATGGTATTCAAGGTGCAGTCACTGCATATTGTTTGCAGTTTGGCGACTTTGCAGGTGCAAAGATCAAAGTCATCACCACCTTAGCCAAATATCTGGATGCAGAAAACTTTAGTACTGGGAATACCAGTGCGAACTCAAGCGAGAAACGTGAGCAGGTTTGGTTCATTGAACAAAAGACTTCTGAAAATGCTCAGCAAGTAACCTTTGAACTTTCTAATCCAGTGGATTTTGAAGGGCTAAAGATTCCTACACGACAAATTTCAAATTACTGCAACTGGGAATATCGAAGTGAAGAATGTGGCTACATCGGTGCAGCAATGTTTACCGAAAAAGACGAATCGACAGACAATCCTGTTTTAGATCGATGTAACTATCGAACATCAGGTTGCCGTTGTCGTGAGAATGAGCTTCATTTTGGTGGATTCCCTGCATCTTCAATGGTGTAAAGATGAAATTAAATAAAAAACTCAAAACAGCGATTCTATCTCATGCTAAACAATGTTACCCCGCAGAATCTTGCGGGGTTATTGTTTCAAATGACTACATTCCATGCCGTAATGTCGCTGAACACGGTCAATTTCAAATCCACCATGAAGACTTGGCGAATGCCGAAGATCAAGGTGAGATTCAAGCCTATGTACATTCACATCCAAATGCGACAGCACGCGCATCTGATTTAGACTTATTACAAATTGAACTTCATGAAAAGCCATGGGTGATTTGTGCATATCCTGAAGTTGAGTTTCAAGTCTATGAACCCTGTGGTTATAAAGCACCACTCATTGGTCGTGACTATCATCATGGGTACCAAGACTGCTATTCAATTGTTCGTGATTTTTATTGTCGTGAGTTAAATATCAAACTCATTGATTTCGAGCGTTTGGATAATTGGTGGAATGATAGAGATCATAAATCGCTTTATCTAGAAAACCTAGATGCAGCGGGATTTTATGAAGTCAGCCAACCGCAGTATGGCGATATGTTAGTGTGCAATGTTGGACGTACAGAACACCCGAACCATGCTGTGATCTGGTTGGGCGATCAATGGCAACTCAAATCAGAAGAAAGCACGAGCTGCTTTGGTGGACCATTAATCCTACATCATCCTTATGGTCGAAAGTCCGTGCGTGAAATCTTTGGGCAACAATGGCAAGAACGTGTTGTGAAAATAGTGAGGCACAAAGATGCTTAAAACGATCAGACTCTATGGCGTACTGGGAAAGAAATTTGGTAAGGAGTTTAAGCTTGCTGTTGAAAGTACCCGTGAAGCAGTCAAAGCCTTATCCGTTCAAGTACCAGGCTTTGAACAATTCATGCTGAATGCGCATGAACAAGGTTTGGCATTTGCCATTTTTCAAGATGATGAAAACATCAGTGAAGATCAGATCGATTTTGATACTGGTGCCAAAGTTATCAAGATTGTGCCGAAAGTTATGGGAGCAGGTGGTAATGGTGGTGTTTTACAGCTTGTGCTCGGTGCTGTGTTGATTGTTGCAGGCATATTTTCTTTTGGTGCTGGAACAGCATTGGGAACTGCAGTTATTGGTGCAGGCGCAGGAATGGTTGTAGGTGGAATTGCACAAATGCTTACTCCTAAAGCGGATGCACAAGATCAAAACCAAGACGGAAACAGGGCTAATAAAAGCTTTGGTGGAGCTGTGACCACAATTGCACAAGGTAATCCAGTTCCAATTCTGTATGGTCAGCGCGAAGTCGGTGGATTCATTGTAAATGCGGGTCAGTTTGCAGTCGATACCTTTAGTTCTGCTGATGCTGGTTATACAGGTGGTGGCAGCAGTGGTGGTAAGAAATAATTTTAAGAAGAATATAAGCGCGTAAAGCGCTTTTTTATTGCGTGGTGAAAAGTATGCTTGAAACAGTTAAAGGTGCAAAAGGTGGTAGTCAAAGCCAAAGACAACCTAAGGTTGCTAACGATACAACGGCATCTAAAACTTATGCACGTTTACAATATGGCATGAGTGAAGGGGAAGTTGAAGGTTTAGCCAATGGCTACAAGTCTATCTATTTAGATGACACACCTGTTGAAAACGACAGTGGTGCAAGAAACTTTCAAGATGTCACTCTAGATTTTCGATCAGGGACCAATGACCAAACTTATATGGAAGGCTTTGAAAGTATTGCATCTGAAACTGCTGTGGGTGTTGAACTTAAAAGTGATACGCCTTGGGTGAAAGGTGTGACTAATCTTACACTTGATGCTGTGATTGTACGTGTTAGATTTGGTGCTTTAAAACAACAAGATCCTAAAAATGGTGATGTCTCGGGTATTGTGATTGATTACACCATTGAAGTACAAACCGATGGCGGATCGTGGGAGTTAATGCTTGATACTCAGATGTCAGGTAAAACTTCAGCAAATTATGAACGTACCCATCGAATTGGGCTTCCAGAAGCTAATAACAATTGGCTGATTCGTGTTACTCGGAAAACACCAAATTCAAGCTCAGAATATGTCAGCGATAAGATGTATATTCAAGCCATTACTGAGGTTGTCGATCTTAAGCTTGCTTACCCAAATACTGCCTTGATTGGCGTGCAATATGATGCTGAAACGTTCTCGAATATTGCCAAAATTGCTGTTGATTTAAAGGGTGTAAAGATCAAGGTACCAAGCAACTATGATCCTGTAAGCCGAACTTACATCGGAATTTGGGACGGTCTATTTAAGCGTACATACAGCAATAATCCTGCTTGGATTTACTATGATTTATGTACCAATAAGCGATATGCACTGGGTAACCGTTTAACCGAGCAAATGATTGATAAATGGTCATTGTATCGCTTGGCTCAATATTGTGATCAGTTGGTACCAGATGGCAAAGGTGGGCAAGAGCCTCGTTTCACTTGTAATGTATACATTCAAAGTGCTGAATCTGCTTTCGATATTTTAAGCAAACTTGCAGGTTTATTTCGTGCAATCAGTTATTGGGATGGTGCATCGATCGTATGTGAAGCTGATTTGCCACAAGATACGATGTTCACCTATACATCCGCCAATATTATTGATGGTGCTATGGGGATTAATTACACAGGTACACGTGCTCGTGATCGGCATAATGCAGTCAAGGTTGCTTGGGATAATCCGCAAAATCGCTATAAGACAGAATATGTTTTTGTACGTGATGAAAAGTCAATTGCAGAGGCGAGAACCGTTCGTTTATTAGAGCTAGAGGCATGGGGCTGTACATCAGAAGGTCAAGCACAACGTACTGGTCAATGGGCTTTAAAAACTGAACAACTTGAAACTCGAACAGTCACCTTTAAAGTGGGGTTGGATGGCTATATTCCATTACCTGGAAAAGTGATTGAACTCGCTGATGAGTTGTTGGCTGGTCGTGCAAATGGTGGGCGTATTTCATCAGTCAGTGCTGATTTAAAGCAAATCACCTTAGATCGTGATGATGTTGTATGCCGAGTTGGTGACCGTCTAATTGTTAATGGTGAGGATGGCAAGGCA
The DNA here is from genome assembly GCF_001005515.1 of Acinetobacter sp. Ag2. Taxonomy (NCBI): domain Bacteria; kingdom Pseudomonadati; phylum Pseudomonadota; class Gammaproteobacteria; order Moraxellales; family Moraxellaceae; genus Acinetobacter; species Acinetobacter sp. Ag2. The sequence goes on along the minus strand of NZ_LBNA01000036.1, from coordinate 18,221 downwards.
CAGGCAAGAGTTGTATCGAGTATTACTGCTCGGGTCGTTACTGTTGTATCAGCATTCGATTCTGTTGCTCCACAAAATGTGTGGGTGATTGATGCACAAGATCTAGCGACAATGAAGTTTCGTGTCGTATCAATTTCTCAAGATGAACAGCACCAATTTACCATTACGGCAATTCAGCACAATGAGTCTAAGTTTGATGCCATTGATCATGGTGCGTATATAGATGATCGCCCAATTTCAATTATTAACCCTACAACTCAAGATCCTGTTGAATCAGTCAGCATTTCCAGTGAACAAATGGTTCAGCAAGGAATGTCTGTTGAAACTATGGTCATCAGCTGGCCACAAGCCAAAGGTGCAACCAAGTATCAAGTTGAATGGCGTAAAGATAATGGTACCTGGCTAAAACTACCTTTAACTGGAAATAACTCGGCAGAGATAGCCGGTATCTACGCTGGTAAATATGAAGCGCGAGTTATTGCGATGAGTGCTTTTGATATTTCATCTTTACCCACCTATTCAATTTTAACTGAATTAACAGGGAAGCAAGGCAAACCACCAAAAGTGGCGTTTATCCAGGCAACTGGCATTTTATTTGGTATGAAACTAGATTGGAGTTATCCAGCAAATGCTTTGGATACGGCTTATGTAGAGATCCAAGTCTCACCAGATAGTACATCCAACATTGCGACTTTAGGTTCTTTTGCTTATCCAACCACAACTGCAGTCATCCAAGGATTACAGCCCAATCTGACTCAATTCTATCGAGCACGTTTGATTGATCGAATTGGTAATATCGGAGACTGGTCTGACTGGACAAACGGTACCACTACGTCTGATGCCAAAGATGTACTTGAATTACTTGATGGTCAGATTACAGATAGTCAGCTAAATCAAGATTTGATCAGTCGTATTGAAATCGGTTCTGAAGCAAGAGATCTAGTTGTAGAAGTCAATAAAATTGCAACGGCTGCTCATTCTCAAGCACAGATATTAACAAATGCGCTTGCAACTGAAACAGCAGAACGTAGAGACGAGATCAAAGCGCTTAACGAAGGTTTAACTCAGGAAGTCACACGCAGTAAAGATGCTGATAGGTCACAGACTGAAACATTGGACAACTACAAAGCATCTATAGATGGAACGTTGTCAAATGTTCAAACTCGTGTAAACACGATTGCTACAGAGACTGAAGCAAACACTTCTAAGTTGATCTCTTTAGACTCGGTGATTGAAGGTAAAGCTGATGCATCGGTGGTACAGAATCTAAAAAATGATGTATTGGTTATTGGTGATCAGGTTAATTCTCAAAGCAGTATTATTTCTGGTTTGCAAAATAGTCTTGAGGGTAAGGCTGATGCTTCTGCATTAACAGCACTTGACTCTAAAGTAGAGACCATCGATGGCAATGTTAAATCACAAGGTCAGGCGATTACTAGTGTAAAAGCTAATCTTGATAATATTTCTGTAGGTGCTAAGAACTTGTTGGTAGATTCTGAGTTCTGGTCTGGTGGTGTCGCTCATGCAGAAAATATCGAGACTGGATACAGTGCTGATCTGAGAGTATTTACAATCAAAGCTCAATCACCTAACAATAATTGGGTTACAGGGTTTTTATGGGCACAGGCTTCTCAAGTTGATAATAGGTTGAATGCTGATGATGACTGTATTTTTTCTGTAGAGATGATGTATGAAGATGGAAGTTTCCCATACGCACCGCAGTTGTATTGGAAAGATTCTATGACGTACATGAATCTGACATTGGCTAAAGGTCAAGTGCAAAAAGTTGGCGTTTGGCAAAGGTACTACCATACACGTAAATACGTTAAAGGTGGGTTTGCTTTCCATTTCGGAGTAGGCCACATGGGTGGTACATATCACTTTCGAAGACCTGTTATAGAGAAAGGCAACATTCCATCTGATTGGAGCTTATCTGAACAAGATTTCGCTTCAGCAACAGCTGTAAACAAGTTGGATGCGACTACAACTAGGCATGACGATGAGATCAAAGCGAATGCTTCTGCTGTTACAGGACTTAAAAGTGCAATCGAGGGCAAGGCAGATGCCAATGCTCTTAATTCATTGAAGACCACTGTTGAGCAACAAGGCAATACAATTTCTTCTCAAGGGCAGGCTTTGACACAAGTAGAGGCTAAAGCAGATTTGGCATTAAATGGGAGAAAATTCCCATTAGACCTTTCAAGCCTTGATCCTAACTTGTATTACCCGGTCTTAATTCCTTTGATGGGTAATGGTATTGGGGAGTTGGCATTCGAGATGCCACTTGGAAAATTCGCTGCTCCTTGGTCAAGTCATGGCGGTGGTACTTTTGCTCTTTCATTACATTGGAAAGCAAGAGCATCTGGTTGGGGCGCACAAGATATTGAAAGACAAGTTGTAAATTTCAGTTATCTCTGGACACAGAGCAACCAATCACCAGCGATGTGGTTAGGGCAACTGACTCACTCAAGTCTGGAATATGTGCTGTTACGTGGTGGTACTTGGTATGAATTAACTTGTAATCAATATACGGGTACACCAAAGATTGTGATTCAAGGTCGATGGGAGGGAGATGAGTATATTGAGCCTCAAGGTTATGATGCCAGTATGGTTCCAGTTTCTATCAACAACAAGTTGAATGCGACAGCTACGGCAACCAATAATCTGGAAGCCACAGTGACTCAAATCAATGGAAAAGTTGAAGCAAACTCCCAAGCTATTACACAGGTCGGTACAACTGTTGGCAACGCATCAATTAATGTGCTCACAGATTCCAAGATTACCGCTGATAAACCTGCAGGACAAAACCCATACCCCTTTTGGAGCAGGGCGATGTCCAAATCTCTTGTATATGGTAAAACATACACATTAGTGTTTGAAGCTGAGTTTACAACAGGTGGCAGTGGTAGTTCATTTTCAGCTTATGTGCATGGTAATCAAAATCTTTGGAATACCAATTCTTCTTTTGGTAGACAGGTCATTGTAGTTAAGTTTGTCCAGACATCGTTTGATACAGGTACTGGTGGTGCAATTAACTTCTACATCACAGGTTGGCAACCTGACCAAAATAATTCCTTTGCAAAGGTTTATTGGGCTTGTTTGTATGAAGATGATGTCTCAAAACCTCCTCTACAATGGCAACCAAATAGTTATGAGAACACTGCATTAGTTCAACAATCGTTGCAGTCTATTAACGGTATCAAAGCTCAATACACTGTGAAAACAGATGTGAATGGTTATGTTGCTGGTATTGGGTTGATTAACGAGGGTTCAGGAAAGAGTCTGTTTATTATTCGTGCTGATCAGTTTGCAATAGCGGCACCGGCATCGGTAGGTAATGAAGCAAAGTATGCTTTTAATTACCAAGCAGGACCGGTGACATTACCGAATGGGACCGTTGTTCCAGCTGGACTTTATCTTGATAACGCTAACATTGGTTATATTTCTGCAAGTAAGATTCATGCTGAAAGTTTGAGTGCGATCAGTGCCAATTTAGGCACAATCAAAGTCAAAGAGGCAAATATCGATGATTTGGCTGTAAGTACACTTAAGATCAAAGACAATGCAGTAACAGTGCCAGTGGGGATCAAACTTGTTTCCCCAATCCAAAGAAGTTCTCAAAGAAGTGCGACGGTATTTACTGGAGGCGATGCAGTAATCCTGGATACATCAAACTATTTTGGAGACATTATATCTTTGTCTCTGAACAGAAGTGGAGGGAAATGCCAAATCAGTGGCTATGTGTATATTGACAACGTGTGTGCATCAGCTTGGAGATCAAATGGATCTACCGTGAGCAATGCCCCAAAAACTATGTATTGTGGTGTTGTTTTATACAGAAATGGCTCACCAATTTTTATTGGAAGAGTTGCGGCTTCAAGTGAAATTACTAACGATGTTGCAATATTTAATGGCGCTGTTCAATTACCTACAATCATCGATGATGCATATACTGGAAATGCTCAGTATTCAATTAGGGTGGGATGGTCAACCACAATAGCAGATGCTGGACTCATGATTCGACCTTGGAATACAGGTAATGCATCTGTCTTAACAGCAACATTATCAGTCCTGGAGCTAAAAAAATGACAGCAATTATCTCAAGAAGAGGCGAATTGCTACAATTGATTTATGCGAATGAAGAAACAATTGCATTAAATAAGCCACTTGGTTGTTTGGCTGTTTCTGATCCTCCACAATCGAATATGTATTATCGTGGATGGTGGGCATTTATCCCCGATCAGCCATCAATTTATCATGTATTCGATTATGATTTAAAACAGTGGATTGATCCTCGTTCATTAGATCTAATTAAGGATCAGAAATGGTCTGAGATCAAAGAAGAAAGAGAAACCGCCGAATATGGCGGTTTCTCATTTTTAGGGCATATTTTTGATTCTGATATTATTTCGCAGTCACGAATTATCACTGCAAGTGATCTTGGCGTAGAGGTGGAGTGGACTTTAAAAGATAATTCAATTGTTTTACTCAATGCAGAACAATTGAAAGGATTAAGACTTGCCCTTGCTCAGCATATTTTAAACTGTCATGAAAGAAGTCGAATAGCTCGACAACTTATTTATGAGTCAGAAAATATTGAGCAAATAAATTCAATTCAGTTTTAGCACCTTCGGGTGCTTTTTTATTGCCAAAAATTAGAGGAATTACATTGAACGATCCAATTTCTATCAAAGGTCTACCATGGCTTTTTAAAATTGTTGCAGCCGTTATTGGGGCTATTTTTGCACTTACTTTAAGTGGAGATATAGATACTCAAGGTCGCATCAAAATCACGATGGGTGTCATTATGAAGTTCACTTTTAGCGTAGCTATCAGTTTGTATGGTGGCTCAGCTTTCATTGAATACTATGACTTAACTCATTACACACATATGGCACAAGGTTTTGTGATGTTGATTTTTGCAATTTTTGGAATGCTATGTATTGGTATTGCTTATCAATCCGTACAGCTTCTTAAAGGCAAATCATTCAATGAAATTATCACAGAAATTAAAGAAGCATTCGGAGCAATATTTAAATGAAATTAATCGATAACTGGAAACAGTCATACAAACTTAAATCAGTACAGATCGGCGCATTAAGCGCCATTTTTTTTGCCTTAAGCTTGTTCTCTGAGCACTTTTTAATGATTTGGAATCTGATTCCTCAGGAAATTAAAAACTCAATTCCTGAAAATTGGAAAGAATACGTCGGCGCTTTTGTTGGTGTTGCTATGATTTTAGCACGTTTGAAAAAACAGCCTGAGTTGCATGAACCACAGTTGAATTTAACAGGTGTCAATACACTGATCTCGGGATCAGTATCCATTACAAATGATTTAGCTTGGATGATTGAAGCCAAGAAGCATTTAGGCTTAAAAGAAAACACAAGCAAAACAGCTCATAACCCAACAATCCTAAAATGGCTAAAATCGCTTGGTGCTTGGTGGCAAGAAGATGAAACACCTTGGTGTGGTACTTTTGTGGCTTGGTGTCTGAAGACTGCAGGTATTGCATATCCAAAGCACTGGTACCGTGCATTAGATTATGTCAATTATGGCTCTAAACTATTAAAACCTGCTTATGGTTGCGTAGCGATTAAAACTCGTAGCGGTGGTGGTCATGTATGCTTTGTTGCTGGTCGAGATATCAAAACTGGTAAGCTGGTTTGTATTGGCGGCAATCAATCAAATATGGTTTGTTATGCACTATATAATGAGTCAGATTTTCAGGAATTCCGCTGGTATGGTAAAACCAATAGACCAGCCGAGTCGCGGTATAAGTTGCCAGTGTTGAGTGGGGTAACTTCTACCAAAGTGACTGAAGCCTAAAGCATTATTTGCAAAATATTACTTTGGCCAAACCTCATACCACACATGGCCAAAGTTCTAAAATTATATAATTCATTGTTTTTATGCTTATTCAAGTTTGCCTTTGTGATGGATTTATAAAGAATAAGGCTTAAATAGCTACAATTTTATTGTCAATATATCCAATAGGATAATGGCCTAAATAATATAACTCAGCAATAAACTCCCATTTTTGACCTAATTGTAAATATCTTTCAGTCATTAACTGTCTGAAACAGAAACAAATTGAATCACGAGCTGCAAGACTAAAATCATGTGGAGGTATTATGAACAACTCCTTATTCATGTCTCTTGTTGCATTTAAAATTTTCTTATTAATACATTTTCTCAAGTTCAATAATTCTGAGGTATTCTTTTGTTTTTTGTAAAATGGGTCTTCTTGGGAAATACTTGATGGTAACCATCTAAGTTTGTTATATTTTCCCTGAAAGTCCTCGTCTGAATGACTTAAAAAAGCTTTACCTAAATTTTCTATTAAAATAACTCTATCATCATCGATATTGTTAATTCCCATTTTAGAAAAAAAATTAGTATTTTCAATTTTTCTTAAATCATCATTGATATCAAACATGAACTCACTCAAACTTTTATAAGGCTCTAAGGAAATTTTTAATCCTTTTTTGTATTCTAACCTTCCTAATGAGACTAGGCTACTATGTGGAATATTGTATTGATAAGTTGAAAAATCATGATTTTAAGGAATTTCCTCCCCGCGTTTTTATGATTCCTAAAGAAAGGGAGAAGTTAAGCTAAAGCACTATCAACTGATGGACACGCAGCTGATGCAGAAAGATTGAGTGAGGCGTGGCCCTCTAAGTGAGGGTAAATTTGCATAATCATCATTATGTTGTATACAAAATAAAATATTGATATAAAAGCATGAAAATTAAAAGCTATAGGCAAAATTCTAACTATGTATTTAATTCATATTTGGACAATTAATCCAGTTAAAGACGGTCAACAGTCTCTATCCGCCTATCAGATTCCAAAAAATTTTGCAGATATTTTAGTTTCAATTTCTGATGAAGAAACACTCCCACTTATTTCTGAACTTTCTTATGTAGACTACGATTTATTTAGTGACAGACAGCTAAATCAATTAATCAATGAGTTTAAGAGGCTAATCGAAATTTATCCAGTTTCCGTAAATGAAATTTCAAAAATAATAAAATTTTTAGAAAAAGCTGTTGAGTGCAATGAAAAAATTCTCTTTGATCCCTTTAGGGAATCAACGTTAGGCTTAGATATTTTTTTTAAATCTACTTAAAATTGATCATAAAAACCATTCTTTTGAGCTATTTTTACAAAGGCATCCACATTGCTGTTCGGAATATTTTTATACCAGCCCACAATATCTTCAATATAGGGCTTGATTTCTTCAATAGTTAATATTATTTGTAACTCACCTTTTCTAATGTCACCATGTTCATCAGCCCCTATAAAAAATAGATAACCATCAAATCTGTCTTTTATTCCATGATCTTGTTCGGAATATATATTCCATTTTTCAATTCCCCAATCAATATCACCAGCTATACCATCATTCATTATAAATCTCTCAAAATCATCTATATGTATGGATTTTTCATCAAGCATATGAATTAAGCAATTTACCACTATGAAATGTTCATTCTCATTTAAATTCATTCTTGAAAATGGATCATAGAGACTCATGTTGTTTCCTTGTAATTACTCAACTATTTAGAATATACAAAAATCTAATTTAATGGAACCTTGCCCCAAACTCTTAAAACTTGAGTCAGGGCAGGGCAAAGAAATCACACTATGGATCATTGATACTGTTGCAAAATACAATGAATGTAGTGTATTGATTGAGGGCTTATTAAAAAAAGGCTATAGGGTGAGGGCTAATACAGATCAAAAATTATTCTGAATACTCATTTACATCTATTTCAGGTTCACCAGCTAACAACGAAACAAAATCTACAGTAGTTTCAGCAGTCAAGAGATATGGATTAAATTCATCTAAATGATTAGTCATAAAAAATTCTGTAATTTTCTTATTAACAGGTAAAAACTTCATGGTCCACTGACTAAAAAAGTTAATATCACAATTAATATAATAAAGAATTTCACAATTCAAATGACGACTATCTTTCAAAATCTTATTGTAGAACAAGTTATCAATAGCCGATTTTTTACCTTCCAAGCATTGAACAAAGTAGCCATGACCATAATACAAAACACCTTTTATGTCATGTTTGTAATTGAAATCAATTGCCTCGTTAAGAATACTCATTAAAATATTTTTTAGGTTGGAATCTTGATTAACTAACTTACTGACATATAACAGTCTTACAGATTCCATTAGGAAGCTCAGCTTAAATAAAGAAATTTCTTTATACAGGCAATTTAAGAATTTGTATATGACTAAAATTATTAAAAAAAAAGCCTGTAGGATATAGGCAAATCTTGTATTTCTTTATTGTAATTGACCACTCTCTCCAATGGTCAAATTTAGTATATCCCGTTTAAATTTGATTAAAAACGCAGCGAAATGGTTGGGTTATATGCTAATCATTGTATTGCTACAATCATCTATCCTAATTGGGACATAATGCCTTTGTCAGAAGTGAGTGCTTTGAATGATACGAATACGAAAGTCATGATCATACCCTAAATTGTTATCTTTACAGTCAATCTTTGAATTCTCAGATTGTAAAACATAAAAAGTAATTACAATTAAAACCAATTGATGGAAAATCAGTAACATACTGATAAATAGATGAAAAAAATGCCAATCAAAATGATTGGCATTTCTGAAATAGCAAATTACCTAAGTTGAAACCTATAATGTTTGCCATTCATTTCTTGCTTCTTCCGAATTTTTATTCAAAATGACATTACCGTCTTTAATTTCACTTACCCAACTTAATGGAATTAAGTGATGCTCATTATGTTCATCATCACTACGAGTCAATTTGATCGAATCTTGTCCTTCAAGATGATCAACTTTTCCGATCTCTGTACCACATGAAGCAATCACTGAAGCATGTTCTTTAATATCATTTGCATTAACGTTAGTCATAATGTTTGCCTGTTTATTGTTTAAGTTGAGATGTCAGTCTATGAGACAAATAGAATGAATGATGTAATTATTTTCAATGTTTAAGTTGTATTAGGTTAAGAATGTAAGATTAAAAGATTTTTTAATTTGTAAGAATTAAATAAGTGTTAATATGGATTTGTATATTGAAATTGTTTTTAATGTGAATTTGTTCTCGATAAATATTTTTTCTTAAATAATTTTTCTGCTTTATTTGTGAGGTAGATCTAATTTAAATGTTTTAATGATAATTAAATTATTACTCAATTTTTGTGTAATTTATATCTAATTGTTAGTAGTTGTCACTTTAAGTGCATGTTTTATTGTTATTTGTATTTGATTGATGAAGAATGATGTTTAAATTTGTTGTATTGTAATTTTATATTATTTATGAATTTTTTAGATAATTGTTGTCAATCAATGGATATAAGGGTTTTAATAATTTTTAATTTTTCATAGAACTATTATTTTAAACAAACCTATCTTAAGAATATAACAAATATTAATATTTATAATAAATATTTACTCTACGATTATCTTCGTTGAATGAGTTAGTTGGATTTAAAAACTTTAACAAAATAGAGGATTAAACATGTCAAATTCTAATATTGATAATGAAGTTGTTCAGAATATGACTAAAGAGCAACGTAAGCAATTAAATGCCGATCCTATTTCTGGTGAACCAGGTGCACACCCGGTTGGTACTGGTGTAGGAGCAACTGGTGGTGCGGTTAGTGGAGCAGCTATTGGAGCTGTTGGTGGACCGGTAGGTGCTGCAGTCGGTGGAGTAGTAGGCGCAGTTGTTGGAGGATTAGCTGGAAAAAGCATTTCTGAAGCTGTAAATCCAACAGATGAAGACGTTTATTGGCGCGAAACTTACAACACTCGACCTTACTACAAAGATACAATTAACTTATATGATCATGTTGACTACGATCGTGATTATCGTGATGCATATCAATTAGGGTACATCTCTAGAAGCAATTACCCTTATGAAACAAAGTTTGAAGAAGTCGAAGCGGATTTAAAACTTCAATGGGAAAAAACCAAAAGAGAGTCTCGTTTGAAATGGGAAGAAGCAAAACATGCGGTTAAAGATGCTTGGGATAGAGTAACTCGATAACCATGAACAAAAATAGCCCTATAAGGGCTATTTTTTGCTAATAAATTTAAATAAATTTTTTAATGCTACTTAACTTTAATTAATCCGTTTTTTGTAAAATAGTTTTTTGAAAGCATATCTCGACTCATAGACCATTTTCTATCTTTAAAATAGCATGGACCAACTGAAATTTTGGTTTTGCCAAACTTTGTTTGTATTTCTTCATAAGCTTTCATTAAGCTTTCATTCGTAATTCTAGTTTGATGATCTGAAAGAAGGTCGGGGATATGATTTGATTTCAGAATTAACTCTGAATAAAAAACACCACATTTCTTATACTTGATGCCAGGCTTATAAATTTTCTCTAATAACAAGTAAGCGACTTCAACCAGATCTAAAACACAATCAGTAGGTTCTGCAAATTTGTATGTTTGAGCTTTGCTGTAATACGGCACAGAAGCATCAAAAGGATTAGATTGAACAAAAGCCGTGATCACACCACATAAAAGTTTTTCTTTTCTCAAGCGCCCAACAGCGTCTTGCACATACTTCGACATTGCTTCTTTTAAGTCTTGCAGCTCAGTGATTTTCACACCAAAAGAACGACTGGCCACAATTTGCTGTTTCGGTTTTGGCTGGTCATCAATTGGCATACATGAGATGCCTTGAAGCTCAAGTACAGTTCTTTGCATGCAGACAGTGAACATTTTCCCCATTATGGGTGGATTAGCTTTCGATAGATCTAAAACAGTTTTAATCCCCATTTCATTAAGTTTCTTGTTCTGCTTTCTGCCCACGCCCCAAACTTCGCCCACATCAACCAGTGACCAAAAATAGTCACGGTGCCTTGGGTTCATAGTTGCTAGATCGCACACTCCATTAAAGCGTTTACCTTTCTTAGCCATATGGTTGCCGATTTTAGCCTCGGTTTTACTGCGGCCAATTCCAATTGAGACTGGTAAGCCAATCCATTCCTGAATGCGAGAGCGCATTCCCTGGCAATACTCCACAAGATCATAGTTATTCTTAAAGCTTGTGAGATCGAGAAAACATTCATCAATTGAATAGATTTCTTGTTCGTGTGGAGCAACATAACCAGCTAAGATTGAGTGAAATCGACGCGACATTTCAGCATATATTGCGTAATTGCTTGAAAGTACTTGAACATGATTTTTTTGAACGACATCTTTAATCTGGAATAATGGAACACCCATTTTAATTCCCATTGCTTTTGCTTCATTACTTCGAGCAACTGCACACCCATCATTATTTGATAAAACTATGACAGGGACATTGTTTAGCTTGGGGTTAAAGAAACGTTCACACGATACATAGCAATTATTGATATCAATAAGTGCAAATATCTTTTCTTCATGTTTCATTTGAAGTTCTTAATAACTTTTGTGACAACGCCCCAAATTACTAATTCTTGTTCTGAGCGGGGTAGAATAGGTTGGTACTCAGTGTTTTCAGGTTTTAACCAAACTGATGGTAAATCTTTAAAATCATATTGCTTCTGAAAAATATCAAACAATTCTTGATGAGACATTCGTTGGGTAATCATCATTCTTTTAACAGTAAATTCATTATCAATGAATGCAACGACAACATCATAATGTTGTGAGCGAATACTTCTGTCAACTATCAAATAATCATTGATATCAATTCCCACATCTTTCATTGAAAGAGATTCAACCTGGACAATGAAAGTCGCTTCTTTATTGGAAATAAGTAGGTCATTCATATCGACAGTTTTATCGATGTAATCTTCTGCAGGAGAGGGGAAACCAGCAGCAATCTTGTTCAAAACAAGTGGAATAGAATACTTTGTGATTGCTTGAAACGAGGAAATTCTAGATATTTCAGATATACATTTATGTTTAAGAGAATGTTCCCTGATATCAATAACTTTAGAGTTCTTCAAGTGGGCTAGACTTGCTTCATTTAGCTTTAACAACTTAGCTTTTGATGAGCTATCATCTAATTTAATATTCATAGAAACACCACTTGATTACGTTACACAATCAAGATTTTAGTTTGTATGTTTTAAAATTTCAAATTTAAAAGCTGTGGATAATCATAGCCGATTTAAAATAGATCACTTTGTTTTGCCTCATCCGATGAATGGTCACGTGAAAATGTCACATATTCGTCTGTAAGCTCAAAGAAATATTCGTGTGCATGTTCATGATCTGCATTAAGCCAATCTCTGCGATATTTTTCTGGGATGACAATGATTGAACGCTTTTCATCTGTCGGAGCGTGAAACTGCTTCATGAATGGGTGATAATCTGCATTGATCGTAAGCATCGAAAACGATCTGACTTTTGAGTCTTTGATTATGGCATCGTCATAGATTGCTGCGACAGTAAAAGGTTGATCATCTTCACGTTTGATTGTGTACCAATGAGCTTTTCCGTCTATATATTTTGGCTCATAAAATTCTTGAACAGGGACCAAGCAAAATTTACTGTACTTCCATGCGCGTCGAAAACTTGGCTTTTCGGCTACAGTTTCACTTCTTGCGTTATAAGTATAAGAACTGAATTTAAAATCTTTAGCCCAAGCAGGCAAAAGCCCAAACTTACCGAAATCCAAATCAAAACCTTTCATGATAATTGGTGCATGATGCCCCGGGTAAACATGCGGTTTTAATTCCAAATCTAACGGACCAACCTCGACATCAAGTCGGGTGAGGGCACTTCGTTTAGGAATTTCATAGTTAGAGCACATTTTTTATTCTCGATATGAAAAACGGAATGCTATGTATAAATACAATATCTCTTATATCTATAGAATTCACTGGGGATTTGTTTAATTTGCAAAATATTATTTTGGTCAAACTTGATATCAAGTTTTACTAAACTTATTAAAATTTAATAAACTTTTGTTTTTATTTGTTTTTTTATTTAATCTAAAGGGCGAACTATTACAAAAATAAAAGTATTGATCTAGGGCTATTTTTCCAATAATAAGGTATTTTTTATAAAAGTGGATGAAATGTGGATTTTATATTTCCAACCATAACTGAACTGCAACACACACTATATTTGTAAGGCGGTAAGATTAAATTAATGATCATATAGGTTAATAAGTTAAGGATATTTAAGTTGGTTTTAGTTTTTCTGGCTAGTGGATGAATTAATGAACGCACCAAATAAACACCGAAATTATGCAAGTAATTGATTTTTAAAAGGAGTATCTATACAATGATTTTAGTGACTGGTGGTTTAGGCTTTATAGGCTCGCATGTAGTTTTAAGTTTGCTAGCTCAAAGGCAAGAGGTCGTCATTGTTGATAATCTAGCCAATGCAAATCTGCAGTGTTTAGAGCGTTTAGAATTTATTACAGGAATGTATATCCCATTTGTCAAAATTGATATTCGTAATACTCCTGCACTAAATAAAGTATTTGAACAATATTCAATAGATACCGTTGTACATTGTGCAGGGTTCAAATCCATTGAAGAATCTAATCTGAAACCTCTTGAATATTATAATGACAATGTCAGTTGTATTATGAGTTTATTGCGAGCAATGCAACGCACAGGGGTCAGAAGTCTGGTTCATCTTTCTAGCCTTATGGTTTATGCACAATCGAGTTTAGATTTAAACGAAGAAATTGCTTTTAATTATTCTTATCCGAATCCTTATATTAAATCTCAACAGATGATTGAAGAAATCATCAAGGACACCTTTAGAACGGATCAGGAATGGAAAATTGCAACGCTTAGGGTATCCAACGTGGTTGGTGCTTTTGAACATGGTGTATTGGGGGAGTTTGTTACTCCACTACCGAAAAATATTGTGCCATTAGCATTGCAGGTCGCTGCACAACAGCGAGATTTGATTGAAGTTCACCGTCACGCCAATACCCAAGATAAAACCACTGAGCGTAGTTTTGTACATGTACTTGATGTTTGTGATGCGATCCAGTCCAGTATCTATTGGCTACAAGAGCAGAACAATGTCTGTGAAAGTTTTGATATTTCAGGGACTGTAAGTTCGATTCAAGATTTAATCAATACGATCGAGGATGTAACTGCACAGCAAATTCATCAAATTGATGCGGTTTACCAAATACATGAACTTGATCAAGTGGCTTCGAATAGCCATAAAGCGTTAGATGTTTTAAAGTGGGAGGCAAAGCGCTCACTTAAACAAATGATTCAAGATGAATGGCGTTTTTACCAAAATACCTTGAATAATTGTTGATGTGTAGAAAATGCATAGTTGTAAATAATTATCATTTACATTGATTGCCTATTTGTTTAGCATAGGATTTCGCTGGGGTAATGGCTTGTATTCATTGCATAAAGATGATCACATTATAAGCTGTCACTTGAAAATTAAATTCGGACGATTAAGAGGTTGAAAATGCAGACACGTATTGAGCACGACACAATGGGTGAAGTTGAAGTTCCTAGTGAGGCGATGTGGGGAGCACAAACTCAACGCAGTGTAGAAAACTTTAAGATCGGCACCGAACATATGCCTCGTCCTATGATTAAAGCAATGGGACTTGTTAAAAAAGCTGCAGCGATTACCAATGCGAGCCTCAATCAAATTCCGCAAGAATTATCCCAATATATCGTAGAAGCAGCTGACGAAGTGATTGCTGGAAATTGGGATAGTCAATTTCCTTTAGTGGTTTGGCAAACGGGTTCTGGTACACAAAGCAATATGAACTGTAATGAGGTGATTGCCAATATTGCCAATCAAAAACTCGGTAATCCTTTAGGTTCACAAAAACCTGTTCATCCTAACGATCATGTCAATCGTGCCCAATCTACCAATGATTCATTTCCAACAGCGATCCACGTGGCTGCTGCATTACAAATCAATGAATTACTCATTCCAGCAGTCAAACGTTTACGTGACACATTACATCGTAAATCTGAAGAATTTAATGATATTGTCAAGATTGGTCGTACACACTTACAAGATGCTACACCACTGACACTTGGACAGGAGTTCAGTGGTTATGTGTCGCAACTGGATCATGGACTAAAGCGCTTACAGCAAGCTTTGATTTGGTTGTATGAGTTGCCTTTAGGTGGTACTGCCGTGGGAACAGGTTTAAATGCTCATCCTGACTATGCCGAAAAAGCTGCTGAAGAATTAGCTAAATTAACTGGTCTTCCATTTATTACCAACCCCAATAAGTTTGAAGCACTTGCAGGGCGTGATGCAGCTGTATTCGCGTCAGGCGCTTTAAAAACTTTAGCTGCGAGTCTTAATAAAATTGCCAATGATATCCGCTGGTTGGCGAGTGGTCCTCGTTGTGGTTTAGGTGAGCTGCGTATTCCTGAAAATGAACCAGGCTCAAGTATCATGCCAGGCAAAGTGAATCCTACGCAGTGTGAAGCAATGACGATGGTGGTTGCACAAGTGATGGGGAATGATACAACGATCAATTTGGCAGGTGCGGCAGGTAATTTTGAGTTAAATGTGTATATGCCTGTTATTGCATATAATCTTGTTCAATCTGTGCAGTTGCTTGGTGATGCTTGTAATAGTTTTGATGAGCATTGTGCAGTAGGCATTGAACCAAATCGTGAAAAAATTGATTATTTTTTACATAACTCGTTGATGTTGGTGACTGCACTGAATCCTGTAATAGGTTATGAAAATGCAGCAAAAGTAGCGAAAACTGCTTATAAAGAAGATAAAACCTTAAAAGAAGTCGCTGTAGAGCTAGGCTTTGTCACTCCAGAACAATTTGACGAAGTGGTTCAACCTGAAAAAATGGTACATCCAAACGTTAAGTAGCTGAAAAATTTAAAAAAGGGCTAAAAATTTTTAGCCCTTTTTTATACAATAAATATCAATGTTGAATAGCGTATGACTATGTTGAGTTGCTCGTTTAGAAATTTAAAAACAATGCTTATCCGCTTAACCTCGCCATGTAGAGAGCATATAGACAATAATTGCGATTAAAAATAATGCAACTATAAATAAAATATATTTCGGAATACGACGCTTTTCTTGTGCTTTCTCAATTCTTTCTTCAGTTGGAGAATGATTGTTATCGATTGACATATTCATTAACCTCAAATTAATTAAGTGCTTATTTTTTATCATGAAGCATTATTCTATTTGTTGTGTGAAAAAATGTAGTTGAAGCGTGAGGCACGTAAGTATATGAAACTTTACGTAGCAAGTTAAATTTAAAGAAAATTTTGAGAAATCCTACGCCGTACATCTATAGAGCTTGTAAAAGTCCTTAAATATTTTATACTTATAATTTATATGATAATGAGATGTATTCTTAATTATGTTTGATAAAATGTTTAAAGGAAAAAGTTTCGATAATTTTTTAAAATTAAGCTTTTTTATGTTTATGGTTCTAACTTTTTTATCTCTAGGTCAAAGTATTTATGACAGGGTAACGGGTGAAGCAGAACAAATTGTTTTAAAACCTGCTTTAACCTTTATGTTTTTTGCTTTTTTTGCCAAATATCAATATGCCTTCCAATATTGGGCAAAGCGTCTTGAACGAATTAATGAAGAGGAAAGACAGCGGCAACTTCGAATAGATCAAAAGAAAACAATTTAAGTTCAGTCTGAAAAACCACCTCTATGATTAAAAATCATGTGGTGGTTCTGTTACAAAGGAGGCTTATGCAACAAACTCGTTGACATGATATTCAGGTTCACAAGCCAAAATAGATATAAATTTTTCTGTTGTTTCGTCAGTGAGTAAGTAAGGATTGAACGCTTCTAAATGATACTGCATAAAAAATTCTGAAATCTTTTTATTGATTGGGGAAAATTTCATCGTCCATTGTGAAAATAAGCATGTCTGATTTTCTGCATAATATAAGATTTCACAATTGATATGCCGTTCATCTTTGACAATTCGATTATAAAATAAATCATCAATGATGTTTTTATTTCCCTCTAAACATTGGACGAAATATCCATGTCCATAATAGAGCACACCAGTAACTCCATTACGATAATTAAAATCAATTGCTTCGTCTAAGATATTGATTAAATTTTGCTTTAAACCTGAATCTACTCTAGCAATTTTACTAACATATAAAAGTCGAACAGACTCCATCTTTGATTCTCTTTTTAAGGAGGGAGCTTTGATTGTTACACAAAACACGCTTAATCATATATTTTTATGTAAATATCAAGGAGTTTTCAGATGAAATTAATGTTAATTTTCTTGTAAATGGAAAAAATAGACCTGCTTCCTGCAGGTCAGTATCCACTTTCTTTATTGTCGTGTTGACCACTCTCTTCAATGGTCAGGGACACTATACAGATGTTCTTTAATAAAAAAAACGCAGTAAATTAGTTGGAATAGTGGGCTAAGACTGAGCCAAAATTCATGATGGCAGTTTGATACAAATAGATTCATCATGTCTTTAGCATGTGTTATAAATATTCTATAGATGAACTCTATATGAATAGAATAATGGTTTAAACAACGACTTAAATAATGAGAACAAACAATGCGTTATTTATTTTTCTTACTCAGCCTATCAATAAGTGCTGAATTAAATGCTCAAAGCCCATTAGACCAACCTTTTTTGCAAAGTGGGGCAGTCGATGAGCAATTTAATATCATTGATCTCAATGTTTACAACATGTTGGTCAAAGCAATTAATCACAATTTTAAGAACATTGCCACGGATCAATCAGAACGTGACTTTGTTGTTTCTCGAATTATGTTGATTAGCGATGGATTGTGGATTGAATCTGATATGAAA
The DNA here is from genome assembly GCF_001005515.1 of Acinetobacter sp. Ag2. Lineage (NCBI taxonomy): Bacteria > Pseudomonadati > Pseudomonadota > Gammaproteobacteria > Moraxellales > Moraxellaceae > Acinetobacter > Acinetobacter sp. Ag2. Next base: position 461 of record NZ_LBNA01000036.1, on the reverse strand, counting down.
GATATTAAGTCTACAGAAGATTTAACAAAAAAATTTGATGAACAAAAATATCAGCGTTTGATTAAGCAAAATATGTGTAAAAAAGATGACTTACTTGAGTCAGAAGTTTTTAAAAAAACGACACGTGGCAATTTTATTTATCAACTCAACAATGCCGATGGTGATTTTTTAAAAAGATTTACAATAAATTATAGGGAGTGTTTGTAAGATTGTGATATTTAATGTGAGTAATTTGATCACAGCGATTTATTTAGCGATTTAGCATCCATGAGATTTTATGATTTAAGCATTAGTTTGATATATTAAAACGATCAAATCAAAAACTGCTTGGTTTAATTTGTACTGATGATGAATGGACTGAATACTCGATTGGTTAATTCAGCTTTTTTTCATCATAGATCTAATCACATTGTTCATTCTCATTTAATGACTGATTTATCTGTATTAGTTCAGATCTGATC
>NZ_LBNA01000002.1:0-1012 GCF_001005515.1 Acinetobacter sp. Ag2 | reverse complement strand
CAGTAAAGCCCCTAAAATTGGAGCAATTGGACAAAAGCTTTACCAACAAACTGTTACAACAGCGATTCGTGCCGAAGCTGATTTAAACTTTGGGGTATGGGCATATCTTGCGGAAGTAGGTTACGATATGACACGCGATCCTCCAAAACCATTAATGAGTGATAACCCTGAACGGATGCATCGTCCTTCTACATTTCCACTCGGTGCAGCGCAAAACCAAATTGAAAACCTTGCCAAAGGTGATTTTCGTATTCCTGACCTGACTATTTTAACCATTAAAGCCGCAGAAATTATTGAAATGCGCATGTCAGGGATGATTGATTGGAAGCGTTTCTATCCCTTTGATGATAATATTGAGCGTTTGGTTGAAATTAAGTTTGGTAAGGATGATTGGGCGCTAGGTCAATATGAAGCTTACGAAGATATTGCTCCCAAAAAAGTACGAGAAGTCTCCGATAAAGATTGTCATTGTGATACCCGAAAACCACCCAGTGGCGGAACAAAAATTCCAGTTTATCCGCCGATTAAAAATCTAACTCCGTATAAAAATGCTACATTTCGCCCAGCAACTATTGCTTTAACTCCTAAAAAAGGCATTCCAAGTATGCTGGGTGCTTTAGGTAAATTGATTGTGCCCCCCTCACCACAAGTACAGTTTTATCGCAAACTTGTACCCCTTCAAGAGTATCAAAGCATGATGATTCCAATTACCGCCAGTGTTGGGGTCGCAGGGGCTTTTATTTGTGGAACAGTGGTTTTGGCAGGCGCAGCAGGTGGGGCAGTGGCTACAGCAGGGGCAATCGGTGCAAGTGAGGCAGTGGGTGGTGGTTTACTGATTACAGGCTTTGCCACTTTGGCACATTCATAAAAAATAGGAAACAACAGTATGATCAACAGCTATGCAGATTTAGAGCCTTATTTAAAAGATTTTCAGTGGCTAGAACATAAAAAAGATCAACCCTCCTTATTTATTACGGGTGCTGAATTTCAGGCACATTTTTTATATTTTGCA
>NZ_LBNA01000004.1:0-1811 GCF_001005515.1 Acinetobacter sp. Ag2 | reverse complement strand
TTGCGGAGTCGTCACTCGTAGCTTGTAAACATGACAACATGTAAACAAGGATACTTATTCCCTCAGTTGTCCATCATAGCCTAAGCATTCTTTGACATATTCCATTGCTTTTTTAAGTGTGTGATCTTCTTGTACCTTAATCAGCAATTCACCTTGTCTGCCGTGTTTGCGTATTGGATTCCATAGCTCAATAGATAACTTAAACATCAATTCGGCTACGTTGTCAGTTTCATCAACTAATTCTTGATCTGTTTTTTCTTCTTGTCCCTTGCTGGAGAGTTTCTTTAAACCTTTTGACCAATTTAATTGGCGTGTACCTTTGAATGCTTCAAAGTAAATCCTAAATAATTTTCCTGCATTTTCGTCACCCTCTGCATAATCACGGAGTAAATCGAAAGGCGTTTTAGAATCTGTTTTACCTTTTTTGATGTGGCCCTTAGTCATTTCATGTTCTAAGCCCCATTTAGCGACGTACTTAGCAGCCTTTTGACCATTGCGGAGATCCAAACCGTGTTCATAGCTTGGTTGGTCTAATCCTGCTTTTTCACATGCCTTTTTCCATTGTTCAAAGAATTGCATACGCATCACAGAACCACGTGGATTGTGTACGTGATATTTAGTGAATAACAAAATATGAAAGTGGGGATGGAATCCGTTTTTTCCGTGTGTCACTTCAAATACAGAAATGTAGTGTTCAATGGCATAGTGTTTGAAAAGGTCTTTAGTCGCCCGAACACCCTTGAGCATATATTTTCGAGCTTTAAGCATTGCAGGTTTTAAAGATTTAACGTCAGTACTCGAATAATGGGGAGCTGTTAGAGTAAGCAGTAACACATCACCGCCTTGAGCTTTCCACCAATCCATAGCCGTTTTTACTTCATCTTTTCGACCTTCTGAAATGATTGCAGAACAAACAGGACAAGCCCAGGGATTAGCACAGCGCATCACGTTCCCATAATTGGCTTTATTCCGTAATTTATTCAAAAAAACAGATACACCCTCTTCTTTTGTAATCCGATTATAGAAACAGTGAGCAGTACGTTCTTTAGGGAGTAATTTTCGAGCGAAGTGAAGTAATTTAAACTTTTCTCGTATGGGCTGAAAGCCTTGTGTGGTGCGGTTGGCGGAGTTATCCGTATATATACCAAGGGGCTTGCCATTTTCATCTACAGTCCAAACTTTTCCGCTGCCATTTGTAAGCAATTTAACTTGTGGCAGCCCTTCACTCGTTCGGTCGTATCGGTCGTGTCGGTCGGTCGTTTCCTCCTCCTCACTCCTCACGCCTCCTCGTTCGGGCTTGCCACTTTGAAATTTCAAATTTTGGTCGTACAATGTAATCTCCTTTGTACTTGGTCGTACATTCAGGATTCAAAGCCCTAAGAACTGCCATTCTTGGGGCTTTACTATTTAATCCCTTAAATTTTTTGCAGCACCTTCCAAACCAGAAGCTAGAAGATTCTTTAATATTTCGTTTTGATCGACGCCTTTTTCCAATTCTTGAAAAGCAGTTAACATAGCTTCGGCAGCCGGTCTTGATGCCTCTAAAAAGTCAGTTACAACGCCAGTTACTGTTTTTTTCTGATATTCAGCAAGTCTTGTAAGTAACTCGTGATATTCAGGATCAATAGATAGGGCAATCCGCTTTCTACTCATTTTTAAAATTCCTGTTACCTATGGCAACAATAATACATCTATTCAAAAAATAAGCAAATATTTTGCAATCGGCATAGCCGAAAAACTCCCGATCTTGATTTAGATGGGAGCTTGTAATCAGGGAGGAAAGGTTTTGGATTTTTATTGCGGAGTCGTCA
>NZ_LBNA01000010.1:0-9154 GCF_001005515.1 Acinetobacter sp. Ag2 | reverse complement strand
AGCACTGCTTTGTTTGCAGCGAAAGGCGCAGCGGGGACTAGCATGTTTTTTGTCGCTTCTTCGTTCCGAACTTCTCATTTAGAATGACTAAATTTCGTATTTCGCGCCTAGAATCGCCTAAAAAACACACCTAGTCGCAAACATAGACGAATTATCCATAGACCCTAACCAAATCATCAAGCTTATTCGCATAATTCTCATTTGGATTGGCATTCCACCTAAAATCATCTGCTAATGCAAGCCTTCTCTCACTGGGAGAAGGGACTTTCATATTATTTTGTCTTCATTATTTTTGAATAAGGCAATCGTTATTCTAAAATATACAAATCGAGAATATTAATCGCTAAGCAATTAAAAAATGAATAATAGTTTATATATTATGTGAAAAGTAACATATTGAAAATATACAATAAGCTTTTTGCTTTGCTTAATAAATCTAAAAACAGCCATTTAAAAGTTCAAATAAAAAATAAATGAGCAAAAATATGAGGCTGAATTATTTTATTCAAGCTTTTTAATCTATTGTTTATTCAAATAAAAACATTAAACCGACTTTTTAGGTATGGATATATATGTAATCGGTTTTGGACAAAAAATAGCGCTTACGCCATTGTCTGAGAAAACTTAGATGACGTTTCTCAGCAGGAGGCTGAATATGCAATTAAATATCAATCGGATTGTCGATGACGCAAAATTTACTCCATTCCATTGGGGAGTTTTATTGTGGTGTTTATCTATCATTATTTTTGACGGTTATGATTTAGTCATTTATGGCGTAGCTTTACCATTGTTGATGCAAGAGTGGGGGCTTACCGCTGTGCAAGCCGGAATGCTTGCCAGTACAGCATTATTTGGCATGATGTTTGGTGCGATGAGTTTTGGGACTTTGTCGGATAAATTAGGTCGTAAAAAAACCATTATGATTTGTGTGGCGATTTTCAGTGGATTTACTTTTTTAGGTGCTTTTGCATCAACACCAATTGAATTTGGGATTTTACGATTCTTAGCAGGTCTTGGAATTGGTGGGGTGATGCCAAATGTGGTGGCATTGATGACTGAATATGCACCTAAACGTATTCGCAGCACATTGGTTGCAGTGATGTTTAGTGGATATGCGATTGGTGGCATGGCTTCAGCATTATTGGGAGCGTGGTTGGTGGTTGATTATGGCTGGAAAATTATGTTCTACATCGCCATCATTCCTTTTTTAGCGCTCCCTTTGATTTGGAAGTTTTTACCTGAGTCTTTGATGTATTTGACTCAACAAGAAAAAAATGACCAAGTCCGTGAGATTGTGCAAAAAATTGCCCCGCAACAAGATTTAACAGCATCCACTCAGTTTGTGCTGAATGAAGTCACTGCTGAGGATCAAGCACCATTACGTGCGCTATTTCAACAAGGACGTACTTTTAGCACCTTCATGTTTTGGATTGCATTTTTCATGTGTTTATTGATGGTTTATGCATTAGGCAGTTGGTTACCAAAGCTGATGATTCAGGCAGGTTATTCATTGGGTGCAAGTATGATTTTCTTATTTGCACTGAATATTGGGGGAATGGTCGGTGCAATTGGTGGTGGTGCATTGGCAGATAAATTTCACATTAAACCTGTATTAACCATCATGTTTGCTGTTGGTGCTATGGCACTCATTTTGCTCGGTTTTAAAAGCCCACAGGCTGTACTTTATACACTTATTGCGATAGCAGGTGCAGCAACAATCGGCTCGCAAATCTTACTTTATACCTTTGTTGCTCAATTTTATCCTGCGGCTGTTCGTTCCACAGGTATGGGATGGGCATCGGGTATTGGACGTATCGGTGCAATTGTAGGTCCAGTCCTCACTGGCGCACTGCTCACGTTTGAACTTCCTCATCAAATGAATTTTCTGGTGATTGCGATTCCGGGTGTAATTGCTGCAATTGCAATATTTTTAGTCAACTTAAAGGCTTCTGTCGAAAAAAATACAGTGCTTTCAGCAACTTCACCGCAACAAAATATTGTTGGCAATACTACAAATTAATCGATTTTTCAGCCTGAATCACGGAGATTAAGGCTGGTTCAAAATAATCAATCGTAGAGAATAGGATGCTTTCTACAATGAAAAAATTTAACTACAACGTCATTTTAGTTTCAATCGGTTTATTTAGTCTAAATATGGCTCATGCAGATGCACTTTCTGAAGTTGAACAATTAAGGAGTGAAGTCAAACAGTTGCGTGAAATGCTTGAGCAGCATCAGAAACAGCAAAATCAAGCTGTTCAACTGATACAAAATCAGCCACAGGCGAATTCGATAACAGCGACAAATTCATCAACATCACCTTGGTTAATACGTTCTAAAGCAGGCGCTGAAATGAGTCTATACGGCAATGTCCGTGCAGATTTGTTATATCAGTCAGAAGGCGGAAGTGCTGAGCGACTTTATAATCAAATCAATACTGTACCTTTGAAAGGCAATAACGAAAGCAGTGATGTACTAAAATCAACCCTAGCTGCAACGCGCATAGGCTTAGATTTTAAAACCGCAGATCAGGATGTAAATGCAAAGATAGAAGTTGATTTCTTGGGAGCAAATGATGCATTGAGGATTCGACATGCCTATTTTAATTATGGTTCATGGTTGGTTGGTCAAACTTGGTCAAATTTCGCAGTTCCAGATTATATGCCAGAAACAATTGATGCTTTGGGCTATGTTGGCGGGGCAGTGAAGCGTGATGCACAAGTCCGTTATACGCATAAATTTAATGCTGAGACACAACTTGTCAGTGCTGTTGAGGATTCAAAAGATGCACTATCCATTATGAGCTTGCCAGTATTCTCTACACGCCTGAATCATAGCTTTGCAGATCGTGCGGGGACTATGAGTTTAAGGGCAATGATGAGTCAAAAGCGGACTACAACCGATGATGAATTGGCATGGGGTGTGGGTGTCGGGGCAAAATATGAACTGAGTACAAAAACGACATTAAAAGCAGATTATTATCATGTGAAAGGAGACTCTAGTTTAGTGTCATGGACCAATGCTGGGTTTTCTATTGATGCCAACAAAAAAATCATGGCATTGAATGAATTTGACTCTATCACTCTGGGTGTCACCCAACAGTTTAATCCACAATGGCGTTCGACTTTGGGCTATGGTTATATGAAAGCAGATGAAAATCAGAAATATATTCAATATTTGAGTGATCCGACAAAAGCCAATAAGCATGTGTGGCAGGCTTGGGCAAATGTATTTTATAGCCCGAAAAAACCATTAAGCTTTGGATTGGAATATGTCTATGGTGAGCGTCAGGCTTTTGCTGCTGGTGCAAATGGACAAGATACAGGCGAAGATAATCGTTTTAATGCAGTGGCAATGTATAATTTTTAAAGCAAGATTTTAAAGACTGAGTTTTAAAATCCTCGTTTAATTGGCTTTAAACGAGGATTTTTTATAAATATCGCTTATGCAGACTGTTTTAGAAAAGAGCGAATTTCTTGACTAAACTTGACAGGTTCAGTGATAAGAGGAGTATGCCCGGACCGTTTAAATATAATATTTTTGGCATTGATCAAACTATTAGAAACTTGCATTTGTCCTTCAGCTGGATACAGTGAAGACTTTTCACCAATAAAGAAGGTCGTAGGGCAAGCCAATTGAGCAATGGCATCACGATAATCTTCATCATGATTGAGATAATTGTCGATATACCACGTTAAATAGTCCATGCGACGGATAGGCAATAAGTGTTTTTGGAGTTGTGGATGTTTTAAGGCTAAATTAAACATAAATGGACTTAATTTATTACTGCCTTGAATTTTAATGAAATTCAACCAAATTTGAATCAGTTCTGTTCTTGGCTCAATCGGCAATTCATCGACAAAACGATACTGAGAATACTGATGTAAAAAGTCAGAAAAATCTTTGAGTAAGCGCTTTATTTTAAAATATTTTTTGCCAAATAAACCAAATTCCCAAGTATCGTCTGTTGGAATTTTAGGGGTTTGATCGATATGTAAATAAGCTTTTAATTTGCCAGCTAAATTCCCATACTGCATACCATGCATGGCTGTGGTTGCGCCCATGGAATAACCCATGAGAATAAAATTATCTAAATTCAGTTGATCAATTAAGCTGTCAAGGTCACGCCAGTGATTTGATATTGCATCTATATCTTGTGGAATATTACACGTCTTCGAGCCACCAAAACCGCGCCAGTCGGGGATATAAAATTTGTATTGTTTAATGTTGGGCAATAAAAAAGGTAACCACTGCCAGCTATGCATGCCTAAACCAGACAAAACAACTACAGGTTCGCCTTGACCAATTTCACGGACAAATAATTTCTCGCCATCAGGCATTGTATAGTGTGGCATGCATATTCCTACGGATTGTCTTTATTCTCAAATGCTTTTAGTCGTGGAATCACTTCATTGAGCCAGTTGATCCAGCCATTTTCCAAGTCGATTCCCAATTGTAAAATCATTTTATGGATATATAAAGTACGATCAAGTGTCTCTGTGTGTTCAAAATCTTTGGAAAAAATTTGAAGATAGAGTTTTAAATTTTCTTGATGCAATTTTAAATGACGTTCTAATTCAGGTAAAACAGTATTCCCACCAAATTGTGCTTCAGCACGTAAGCGCACCATAAGCTCTTCACGAAGTTGAGCAGGCTGTCCTTGCTTAACCATCCAGTCAGCCAATTCGACACGCCCAAGTTGTTCAACCTGATAGGTTTTTTTACGACCTTGATCCGCCTGATCTTCTAAAGTCGAAATCCAGCCTTTTTTTTGCATGCCGTTGAGTTCACGGTATATTTGCTGATGGGTCGCATTCCAAAAGAATCCCATGGATCGGTCAAAGCGTCGAGCCAACTCAAAACCTGTGCTTGGTTTTTCGATCAGACTGGTCAATAAAACATGGGCTAATGACATTGTGTAATATTAGGTCAATAAAATGAATATAAAGTCATTATGCAACATGTTGCATAAAAATCAAATCTCGATTATAAATACCCAAACTATGCAACTTGTTGCATTAAAAAATATTAGACTTTTTCATCAGATTGATAGCTAGCGAATGCACGCCAAGGAGTTTACATGTCTAATTATCCGCATCTACTTGCGCCTTTAGATTTAGGCTTTACTACATTAAAGAATAGAGTGTTGATGGGTTCTATGCACGTTGGACTGGAAGAAGTTCAAGGTGGATATGAGCGTATGGCTGCATTTTATGCAGAACGTGCTGCAGGTGGTGTAGGACTGATTGTTACAGGTGGTATTTCACCCAATGATCATGGTGTAACATTTTTTGGTGGTTCAAAATTAGATCATTTAGAAGAAGCAGAAAAACATAAAGTCATTACTCAAGCAGTTCATGATGCTGGAGGTAAAATTGCACTACAAATTTTACATACTGGACGTTACTCTTATCAGCCTGAAAACGTTGCACCTTCAGCGATTCAAGCCCCAATTAATCCAACCAAGCCACATGCACTAACGTCAGCAGAAGTTCATCAAACGATTGCAGACTTTGCCAATTGTGCCCGATTGTCACAAATTGCAGGCTATGACGGTGTAGAAATTATGGGATCAGAAGGTTATCTGATCAACGAGTTTATTGCTGCAAGAACCAATCATCGTGATGATGAGTGGGGTGGCAGTTATGAAAACCGTATCCGTTTTCCAATTGAAATCGTAAGAAGAACACGCCAAGAGGTAGGTGAAAACTTTATTATTATTTATCGCTTGTCTATGTTGGACTTGGTTGAAGGTGGTTCTACGCTCGAAGAAGTCATTCACTTGGCGAAAGAAATTGAAAAAGCTGGTGCAACGATTATCAATACTGGAATCGGTTGGCATGAAGCACGAATCCCGACGATTGCGACCAAAGTACCTCGTGCAGCGTTTACTTGGGTGACTAAAAAATTAAAAGGTTCTGTTAAAGTACCTTTAATCACATCGAACCGTATCAATACCCCAGAAATGGCAGAGCATGTCTTGGCTCAAGGCGATGCTGATATGATTTCTATGGCGCGTCCGATGCTTGCAGATTCTCATTTTGTGCAAAAGGCTGAACAAGGTCGTGCAGATGAAATTAATACTTGCATTGGTTGTAATCAGGCGTGCCTAGATCATATTTTCTCCATGAAAATTGCTACATGTTTAGTCAATCCACGTGCTTGCTATGAAACTGAACTGATTTTTAAGCAATCCGATGTTATTAAAAATATCGCCGTGATTGGTGCAGGACCTGCTGGTTTAAGCTTTGCAACGTATGCCGCAGATCGTGGACATAAAGTCACCGTTTTTGAAGCATCTAATCAGATTGGCGGTCAGTTCAACATTGCCAAAACCATTCCAGGTAAAGAAGAGTTCTATGAAACCTTACGTTATTTCAAACGTAAAATTGAATTACAACCCAACATTAAACTGGTACTCAACCATACTGCGACATATGAAGAATTGAATGCTGCAAAGTTTGATGAAATTGTTGTGGCTACAGGTGTGACACCACGCCATCTAAATATTGAAGGCATTGATCATCCGAAAGTATTGTCCTATATCGAGGTTTTACGTGATCGTAAACCTGTTGGCAAAAAAGTCGCAATCATCGGCGCAGGCGGTATTGGCTTTGATACCGCTGAGTACCTTTCACATGAAGGTGAGAGTGGCAGTTTAAATCCTCAGAAATTCTATGATGAATGGGGGATTGACACATCTTATGCGCATGTGGGTGGCTTAAAACAGCCTGAAGTTGAGCAATCGCCTCGTGAAATCTATTTACTGCAACGTAAAACCAATTCTGTGGGTGCAGGTTTAGGTAAGACAACTGGATGGATTCATCGTACAGGTCTGAAACATCGTCATGTCAATATGATCCCAGGTGCAAGTTATGACAAGATTGATGATCAAGGCTTGCATATTACCGTTGGTGACAAGGTCATGATTTTAGATGTTGATCATGTGGTGATTTGTGCTGGACAAGAGCCATTTACTGCGATGTTTGATCAACTTCAAGCGGAAGGAAAATCTGTTCATTTAATTGGTGGCGCGAAGGAAGCTGGAGAGTTGGATGCTAAACGTGCGATTCGTCAAGGTGCAGAATTAGCAGCAGTGATTTAATCCAATTTAAAAACTTAATCAAAATCCTCTCTTTGTTGAATTGTCTTTAAGACTTTTATTAGGGAGGATTCTATTCAGGATGAAAGAAATGAGTTTTACACAAAGCAAATCTGCAATACAAAAATGGCATCAGATGCTAGAAAGCCGTGATATGAGTATTTTAAATGAACTGCTTGCGGATGATGTGGTTTTTCGCTCGCCAGTGGCTTATCACCCATATGAAGGGAAGCAAGTTGTTTTTTTTATTTTAAGCAATGTGATCCAAATTTTTGAAAATTTTACCTATCATCGAGAGTTTTATACAGATGATGAGCAGAGTGTGGTGTTAGAGTTTTCAGCCAATGTTGCTGAGAAAAAGTTAAAAGGGATTGATATGATTCGTTTTAATGAGGCTGGAAAAATTGTAGATTTTGAAGTGATGATTCGCCCGAAAAGTGGATTGGAAGCTTTGGCTGCCCAAATGGGGCAACGAATGGCTACCTTTATACCCAAAGCATAATGGTATAAATAAATAGTGGGAGCGTTGACTCCCATATTTAAAGTATGATTATCATAAATAAAAAGTTGAGGTGGAAAATGTCTGTACTCCATAAGTTTACCGAGATTACCCAAAGTTTATTAGATCAAGTGACTGGCGCTGAATTGCCAAAGTTGTATTTTAATCAGCAAGGTGCAATGTCTGAGATCTTAGATAAACTTCCTCAATTACAAGACAAATATCGTCCTACACCGTGGTTGACCAATACACACGCACACCTTTTATATTTTGATTTAATTAAAAAAAAGACAGTTAAGTTGCAATATGATCGGATTGATCAAATCACTATGCAAGATGGAGGCATTACTGCTATTGCATGGTATGGTTATGATTTACCTGAAGAGACACCGACCATTGTGATCATGCATACCATTACTGGAACGCCAGAAAGTATGCGTGAGTTGGTCAAAGATTTACATGAATATACGGGTTGGCGAATTGCACTATGTTTACGCCGTGGGCATGCAGGTCTACCTATGCCTGTTCCGTTGATGTCAATTTTTGGTTCAACATCCGATCTAAAAGAGCAATTGAGCTATATACAGGATTTATTTCCACAGACTGAATTGTTTGCGGTGGGATCATCCGCAGGTACTGGATTATTGGTACGCTATTTGGGTGAGCAAGGTCTAGACACACCATTTAAAGCAGCATTTGCAATGTGCCCAGGCTACGATACTGAAATTGGTTTTGAAAATGTACATCCTTTTTATACCAAAGTGATGACCAAAAAATTGTTTAAAGCATTTATCACGCCTTATACACAAACGTGGACACCAGTACATTCAGTACAAAATGTATTGAGAACCAAAACATTACAAGAGTTTCAAACTGAATATTTTGAAATGGCTGGTTTTTCAGATTATGAAAGTTATTCAAAAGCCACCAATCCTATTTATGTTTTTGAAAATGTTAAAATTCCACTGATGATTCTGAATGCAGAAGATGACCCAGTGTGCTCAATTAAAAACTTAGAACCTTATAAGGAAACCATTCAGAATATGGATAACGTGGTGGTGGTGACGACCAAAAAGGGCAGTCATTGTGGTTTTTATGAAGGCTTGAATACCAAATCTTGGGCTTCACGTTTAATGGCGGACTTTCTAAAACAGTATTCAGTATAGTCAATCTGTTGAAAAAACCATACTGTAAAATATCGTTTCTCTTAATCACTAAAATGAATGCGATCAATATAGTGTATGATGATCTAAAGTTTGCACTGCCACGTTTTACATCTAAATTTTAAATTTTTTTTGCGCATGCGATGACTCACTTTTCAGAGATGAAAAGTGACAAAAATCTTTCGTTGAGCGAGGGGTACATCCTTTACCCCCGCTCAACATGGCGACATCCATGTCGCCTCACGATAGCAAGACCATCAATGATTCAAAAAGTACAAAATAAATGAATCATCCAAATCACTTGTATGAATAACTAGGCGGTTTGACTGTATCATCTTTCATCAAGGATTTTTATCGAACTCAGGTTAAATAAATGCTAAGTTTTTAAAA
>NZ_LBNA01000043.1:0-83976 GCF_001005515.1 Acinetobacter sp. Ag2 | reverse complement strand
ATCTCAGGCTACGTTATGAAATTTAAAAATAGTCTCGCTATTCTCTTCATTTCCTTGCGGAGTATACTCCTCATGCCTGCTCAATTTTAACCCACAACGCAAGCCATTTATAAAATGTCCGCAGACCCTAAGAGTGTTTGAAATAATTTGTTATCGTTGAGCCCTCATTTAACGACACATTTCAAATAATCAAGCAAGACCTGTAATTATTGAATCCACAATTTGAACGTCATTGTCGCTATTAATTTTCCCTATAAAGCTTGGTTTTCCATCAATTAGACTATATACGATAGTCGTATATTGAGCGACTGACGTTTGTCAAGATTTCGCTAACCCCCCGATTATATAATAATTATAGAAATGTTAATCTGAAAAAAGAATTGAAATCAAAGTCTTATTCGGTAAAACTGATTTTAATTAAGGGGTTGAGTTAGGCTAGATTACAACAGTGTAAGAATTATACACAAATTGTTACTTTTGGGTTTTAACTTAGTTTCAACGCTTTCATAATTTAATAGCAAGCATATATGTGCAATGTTTTTTTAATGTGGTGTTTGAGAGACTACTGAAGAAAACAAGAAAAATTGATTTTTTAGCAAAGTTCTGGGGTTAAAAGGTCAAATTGTACGGATGCACATCATAAATAAGGCTAGGAGTATTTCATGAGTCTATTCACAAACCGCAAGTCATTTATTATCAAAAGCTTAGCATTAACAGTCACTGCTTTGATGGTAAATACAGCTCAAGCTGCTACTGACAGCCAAGAGATTCAACAATTACGCAATGAAGTTCAAGAATTAAAAGCATTGCTTCAACAACAGCAACAGCAAGTTCGTCTGGTCGAGTCTAAAGTTGAATCTGCACCTGCATCAGCTTCTTCAGGTTTGAAATCAAAATCTGGCGCTGACATTAACATTTACGGTTTTGTACGTGGTGATGCGAACTATATCATCGAGGGTGCAGACGATGACTTCAACAAAGTGAATGCAACGACGGGTGAAGCGAAAGATAAATTACGTGCTACTGCGAAAACTACGCGTATCGGTTTAGACTTTAATACACCTGTAGGCGATGCAAAAGTAGGTGGTAAAGTTGAAGTTGACTTTGCGGGTAATGGTGTGAATGAAAACCTTCGTATTCGTCATGCTTACTTAACTTATAACAATTGGTTATTCGGTCAAACAACGTCTAACTTCTTGTCTAGCCATGCGCCAGAAATGATTGACTTTGCAACTAACTTAGGTGGTGGTACGACACGTATTCCGCAAGTTCGTTATGCATATAACCTAGCACCGACTACAAAATTATTGGTTGCTGCTGAAGAAGGTAATAGTGCTGGCATAACAGGTACTGCAATTAAATACAGTCTTCCTGTGTTAACTGGTAAAGTAACTCAATCATATGCGGGTGGTAACGGTAACGCTTCTGCACGTGTTTTGGTGGAGAATTATAAAGACAACAATATCCGTAAAGATAAAACAGGCTGGGGTATTGGTGTAGGTACAGACTTTAAAGTTGCAGATCCTTTAAAACTTTTTGCTGATGCTTCTTATGTTGTAGGTAACAGTAACTACTTATACGGTAGTAACAGTGCTTACTCTGTGGTAAATGGTGATATTGAACAGAATGAGTTCACTGCAGTTCAAGTGGGTGGTACTTATAAAATTTTACCTAACCTGCGTTCAACTTTAGCATATGGTGCATTGTTTGCTGACAACGGTACTGATTTCGCAAAAGCGAACCCATCTGCAAATGAGAAAGTTCAACAAGCATGGTTAAACGTGATTTACTCACCAGCGAAACCAATTGATTTGGGTATCGAGTATATCAACGGTAAGCGTGAAACTTTTGCAGGTCAATCATATAAAGATAACCGTGTGGGCTTAATGGCTAAATATAATTTCTAAATTAGACTTTAGTGATTGAAAAGCCGAGGATTTTTCCTCGGCTTTTCTATTTTAATGGCATCAATAAAGTCTGCCTAAGAAAGATAGTTTTTTATAACAAAATTTTTTTAATGTTTAGTTAGACATTTGTCAAAAAAAATGCATAATTGACGCTCTTTTTTTTACATGTTGATGCTGTCGGATAGATAAATCACATGTTTTGGCCTGTTCTGTAGAGCGAACGACTTATCAGGACTGTATTTCTCATTGTTTGATGAAATGATCTTTTATCAATAATAGGAGTAACATCATGACCATTTTCTTTTCTAAATATTTGCAGCATTGTAATTCAGTCTATCTTTAGTTTATTTTCTCAAAATCTTTAGGTTTTCAAGATTGAAAATCTGCCTTTTATTTTATTTTTTTGTTGTGTCTATCAGGTGATTTAGTAACCGCTAATCTTAAGTGATTACAAAGTTTAGTAGGATGAAATGGCATCACTTTACAGCAAAAAATATAGCCTAAGCATGGATAATTATTATGGAATTTTCTTTTAATGCCTTTTATACCTTGATTGCTGCAGTCATTGTATTGTTATTGGGGCGTTTCCTTGTTAATAAAATTGAGTTTTTGCGTAAATACAATATTCCTGAGCCTGTCGCAGGTGGTTTGGTTGCCGCAATTCTGTCATTGTTGGTACACAATATATGGGGTTATAGCATCACCACCAGCAGTGAATTACAAACCAGTTTTATGTTGGTATTTTTTGCATCAATTGGTTTAAGTGCCAATTTTGCTAAATTAAAAGAAGGTGGTTTGGGCTTAGTCATTTTTCTTGTCTGTGTTGCTTCATTTATCGTGGTTCAAGACTTTGTCGGAATGGGCTTAGCTACTGCACTCGGCTTAGACCCGCTTGTTGGTTTGATTGCAGGATCAATTACCCTTACGGGTGGTCATGGTACTGCGGGTGCTTGGGGTGAAATCCTTGAAACTCAGCATGGCATACAAGGTGCATTGGCATTGGGTATGGCAAGTGCGACATTTGGTTTGATTATTGGCGGTATTATCGGTGGTCCATTGGCAAAATTGCTGATCAACCGCTACCAATTGTCTAGTCCAAAGACACAAAAAGAAGTAGATGAAACCAATCAGCAAGCAGTGACTGAACTGGGTGAATATGTTCCATTCGAGTATCCACATCAAGTTCGTTTGATCACAGCAGATAATGCAATTACGACTTTAGGTCTTTTTGCTGCATGTTTGGCTTTTGCTGAGTTTATGACAGGATATAGTAAAGGGCAGTGGTTTGAATTACCAACATTTGTATGGGCACTTGCTGGGGGAGTTATCCTTCGTAATGTACTAGAAGGTGTTCTACGCATTAAAATGTTCGATCGCGCGATTGATGTTTTTGGAAATGCCGCATTATCGCTTTATTTGGCAATGGCTTTGTTATCGTTAAAGCTTTGGCAGTTGGCTGATTTAGCTGGTCCTTTAGTCGTTATTCTCTCTGCTCAGACATTAACAATGGCTTTGTATGCAGCATTTGTGACATTCCGAGTCATGGGGAAAAACTACGATGCAGCCGTATTAGCAGCAGGTCATTGTGGTTTTGGTATGGGCGCAACACCAACAGCGGTTGCCAATATGCAAGCAATTACCAATATGTACGGTCCTTCTCATAAAGCATTCTTAATCGTTCCTTTATGCGGTGCTTTTTTTGTCGATTTAATTAATGCGACAGTGATTCAATTGATTCTTAAATTTATTGCTTAATCTGATTGTCTTGTAATGTTGTATTGAGCCAGTGTATCACTGGCTTTTTTATGCCATCGTATTCCACATATAACGCAGTAATAAAATAATAGGCACACTGATAAAGATCGAAATGTTCAGTTTTAAACTACATAACATCAACACAGTACTGAATATATCTTGTAGATGATTCAAGTTCTTTTCTGCCATTGGCACAATGATCGAGAGGAGAAATCCAACCACAGCGGCATTGATTAAAGTGACTGAATTTTGAATGTAAACATTGCTGATGAGTTTTGACCAATAGGGCAATGCTGTAAAAATGAAGAAGAAGGAGGGTAGAAAAATTAACAAGGTTGCTATCAATGCATTGAAGAGTGGAAATGGGCTGAGTGGTAAAAATGAACCCATATAACTGGCAAAAGTAAATAACGGACCTGGCATAAACTGAGCCAAGGTATAGCCAAATTCAAAATTTTGCTGACTAATCATTCCTGTATGCACAAAATCTTGATACAACATTGGAAGTACAACATGCCCTCCACCAAAAACTAAAGCACCCGTTTTATAAAGGTTAAAAGCAGTCATTGCTCCTGTAGTTGTAAACAAAAGGGCGCCTAACCACAGTCCGAAAAAAATTAAAATAAATATGACCAGCCAGCTTATACTGTGATGATGTAAAGCGAATACAGATCGGAAGAAGATATGTTCAGTCTTGTGTTTAACAACGGATTTTGAAGGCTGAATAGAGATTACTTTATGAATAAAGATACCCAATACTGCACTGATAAAAATGATTGCAAATTGAATCCAAGCATTTGAAAAGATAAGAAGTAATATGGCGCTCAGGGACATCAACAGAAATTGTAATTTAGTTCTACAATAACTTTTGAACATTTGCCAAAACGCAAAAATAATGATGGCAAGAATGATCGACTGTATTGCAGAAAATAAGGCTGCTGAAATCTTATAATGTTGTTGAACAAAATATGCCAAAAAGAACATAAGCAGTGTTGAAGGCAAGGTAAATCCTAGCCAAGCGACAATTGCACCTAAGTGGCGTTGGTGTAAGTATCCAATCGCCATGCCCATTTGACTGCTGCTCGGACCAGGTAATAATTGGGTGAGTGCGAGTAATTGGGCATATTGTTGCTCATTCAGCCAATGTTTCTTTTCAACAAAATGATGCTTAAAAAAGATCAAATGTGCTGCAGGACCACCAAAACTTGTACAGCCTAATTTTAAGAAAATCCAAAAGATCTCAATTAGTTTTGGCATTTTTAAATTGGATTATTTTAAGCTCAAAGATTTTTATAATATAGCCAGAAATGATGACAGTTTAAATAAATACAACAGCAATATCATAAAAAGTATGCTTAGATACATGCACCTTTGGATTATGCCCTGATCTGAGAATATATGTCATTGTTAAATAAAGTTTTAATTTCTTTGTTTTGTAGTCTTTCTTTAGCTGCATGTACGCACTCACCTATAAGAAATTCTCAGGCTACAGGGGCGTCAATTCATCCAGTTTCTGAAGCATCTTCTAGATTGGACAAAAGTTTTTATCAATACCAACAGTCCTCAAAGAAAAAACCTGTGATTGCACTCGTTTTAGGGAGTGGTGGCGCTCGTGGCTATGCACATATTGGCGTGATTGAGGTATTGGAACAGCACGGTATTAAACCTGACTTTATTGTGGGAACCAGTGCGGGCAGTATTGTCGGTTCAATTTATGCCAGTGGTAAATCAGCTGAACAATTACGTCAAATCGCTTTAGATATGAAAGTGGGGGATGTACGTGACTTTAAGATCGGCATGAAAGGCTTTTTTGATGGGCAAAAAGTTGAAGATTATGTCAACAAACAAATCAATCAAATGCCTTTAGAAAAAATGAAAATCCCGATGTATGTGGTCGCAACAGAACTACAACATGGCGAAAAGACCATTTTTAATTATGGCAACACAGGGCAAGCGGTGAGAGCTTCTGTTTCGATTCCAAGTATGTTTATTCCGACCATGATACACGGCAAAGAGTATGTGGATGGTGGTTTAGTCAGTCCTGTACCTGTCAATATTGCTAAAGAATTAGGTGCGGATGTGGTCATTGCTGTTGATATTTTGGCACAGCCTGCCAATACAGAAACAACCAATGTTTGGGGTTTGTTTAATCAAAATATTAATATTATGCAAAACAAATTGGCTGCTGAAGAGTTAAAAAATGCAGATATTGTGATTCAGCCTGATTTAAGAGAAAAAGCGCATATCTTTGATGTGAAAGGTCGTCAAGATACCATGCAAGCGGGTATTGATGCTGCCAATCAACGTATTCATGATTTAGAGGTTGTTATTGCCAGTAAGAAAAGTCCTGAAAATATTTCGCAGCACTATCAAGTACAGAATTAAAGTTTAATTTATACTTTTTCGTCATACTTACATTGTGTAGAGATACAATTAGATCGGATAGCGCCGTATTATTGTGTTTTGAATGGAGCAATCGAATGCTCAGTTGCATGAGGTCACATCAGGTTTTCATTTAATTGCCCAATTCACCTAAGTAAATTCAAAATTTTTTGTCAGTTTGGCAATACTGTTTGAAACGGCTATTGCTTACAAGATGTCATCAATCTCAAAAATAGTTGATAAACCAATAAGCTATAGTCCAAATAAATGAAGATGTTTTTAGTCATAAGTTGAGAGAATGGTCAATTGCCGAATTAAGCATGTTTTTTGGTAGAAAAGATATATAATAATAGCCACAAATCTCCTGCCTAAAATAGAGTCTAGAATACGATGTCTCCATTAGATCAATTGATCCCAGCTACAGATGACCAGTCAGAATTAACCATGTCCGTTTTGATGACCCCAGATATGGCAAACTTTTCAGGTAATGTACATGGTGGAACCATCCTCAAGTTGCTTGACCAAGTCGCTTATGCCTGTGCAAGCCGTTATTCTGGTAGTTATGTTGTTACGCTTTCTGTAGATAAAGTTAATTTTAAAGAACCGATCCATGTTGGTGAGATGGTCACCTTTCTAGCAAGTGTCAACCATGTTGGTCGTACTTCAATGGAAATTGGTATCCGAGTGGAAGCTCAAAATATTCAGAAAAGAACGGTTCGTCATACCAACAGTTGTTATTTCACCATGGTTGCGGTTGATGAAAATGGTAAACCAAAACAAATTCCTGCATTGAATTTGGATAATGATTGGAAACGTTGTCGTTTTGAAGCTGCTGAGCATCGTAAAGTTGCACGTTTGCAAGAAAACCATCATCCTTCTTGCAGTATTTATAAAAAGTCATCGCACAATTAATTGCTTACAACAAAAAACCTCTGATTACAGAGGTTTATTTTTGATTATCAATGTATTTAAAACAGCATCAGTACAAGATTTGCTGATCATATCAATCTGTTGATTAATTCACTTTGTTGAGTACATGACCATCTACAGTCATTGTCCAAGATCCTTCAGCGGTTTGTTGAGGTGCTTGTGAAACTTTAAATTCTGTTGAGAGAGGTCCAACGCCAGCACTAAAGTTATTGCCTTCAAATTTAGAAATTGGAGCAGATACAGATGAGCTTGAATTCGGTTGTTTATTGCTATATTCAACGCGCCCTTCAGGAGTAATCATCAAATTGACACGACCATCCTCACTTTGCCAAGTACCCGAATAATTTTGCTTGTCTACAGGCAATGGTTTTCCACATGCTGTCAGTAATATGCTTAATAAGCCAAGACCTATAAATTTTTTTAACATAGAGTTTTCCTCTTTGATCTTTATTTCACAGATTTTATTTATAAATTTCCCAAATTGAATCGTGTCATTTGAGACCGAAGTATTATAGCCGAATTATCAGTGGATACTCGCCACAATAACAAACTGTAGCATTGAGCAATATTGAGACTAAAATATAACCGTTAGCGTCTCAACGAGTATAATTTTTTTTGTTGTGTTGATGAGTGACACCCTTACAGCGCTTTTTTAAAATCAGAAATGTGGGCGGTTTAAATTTAATCTAAGTGCTCTATCCTCATGATCTGTTTTTTATGCATATAAACTAAGCGAATTTGGGTTATAGTGAATGCCTAATAAAAATTATTTAAAAACAGTGATTGAATCATACTGAGAATTATTTGGAGCACTTATGAGAACAGATTTTAAAGATCGCCATTATTTTGATGCGTATATTCAACTAAACTTGGATGATATTGCATTTATGAACAGTGTTTAAAATCAGCTGATCAGAAAGAACAACGTATACCTGCTATCAAACATCAAGTCTTCAATATATCTTTGCATATGGTGATTGCACAGTATTCAGCAGATTTTAGCTCTGAACAAATGAAAGATTCATTTTTAGATCTTATTCCACGATTTGAAGCAGGTTGGTGCAATACTGAAAACAATGATAATAAAATTTACTTTGATGGTTATATTCAGGCACTCTGGATGGTTTCTCTAGCAATTTTATTGGATGTTGCCGTGGGTGATTTTCAACGAATCGTAAATACTTTAGAGGGTAAAAACAGCCAAGATATGATTTTAGATGTATTGATTTCCACTCAATTGCCTAGACAAAAATCTGAGCAATTACTTTATCCACAAAAATTTGAATTTATAAAAAAGTTAATAGATACACAGAATATAGAGGGATTTAAAGATTATCTGGATCGCAAGTGGTATCCAAGTATAAAACAGACATATTGGTTTGATCTTGATAAAAATAAGAATGATGTTTTCTTTGGTTATTGGCGTTTTGAAAGTGCGGCAATTGTTAAGCTTTTAAAATTGGATGATACGATACTCAAGCGGCAACGATATTATCCTTTCGATTTGATTCATCAGCATTAAATCACGCCAATTAAATCACAAATAGTTAAATCATGAATCTTTAACGCTTTCTTTGTGATGAGCATGATATTCATTGATCTCAATATTTTATCAGGAATAATAGAAGCAAAATTGTTTAGAGGTGAGCAGATGGAGATCATGATCAGTGGCGTGAATGTTGGCTGAGCATTGTGCATCATAAGAAAAAATAAAAAGACTGAATCGCAGCATGACCCAGTCTTTTTATTCAAATTGTCTTTACAGACAATTTAATTGCTAACTCGGGAGGAGTTTAAATCTTATTGACCCGCTTGAGGAGCTGAAGTCGCTGGTGCTTCTGCAGCACTTTCAGTCGCTGGTTGAGCAGTTGGTTGTCCAGCAGCTTGAGCATCTTCAGTAGCAGCTGGTTGCTCTTGAGTTGATACGACAACTTTTTCTGCTTCTGTTGCAGCTGTATCTGTTGCAGCAAAAGTTGAGAAAGCAGTGAAAGCAAGCGTAGTCGCTAAAAGTGTTTTAACAAGTTTCATATTGGCATCCTTAATTCATAAAATTAATCGTAAAGCGACCTGTGAAAGCAGTCGTGTGTTAAATGCGTTGCAGTTCACAGGGAGTAGAGTCATGCTAAGTGCAGATGAAAAATTGGGCAACCTCAGCAACAAAGCATAACAAGGTGGATTACATATTTAAAACAAATCATTGTATTGTGTTGCTTTTTTGTGATTATTCTACTTTTTTTGCAATGCTAAAATGTATGTAAATATGAAAAAATGATTAAAAAATATACCGATTGGTTACTGTAAATAACATTGATTATATGATCTTAATGAATGCTATATTGGACTTTTGGATTGTTATTGTAATTTTAATTTAAAAAATAGATTTAAAATTTGAAACTATTGGCAAATTTTACGTAATAATGGAGAGAGTCGAGTATAGCCATTCATATGTTTATTTTATTAGGTTGGGTGATATTTTGAAGATTTTTACTGAAAAAGCAGTTAAAACTCATATTATTTCTGGCTTTTTGGGTGCAGGAAAAACAACCTTATTACAGCATTTGCTGCAACAAAAGCCTGAGGGAGAAACTTGGGCGATTTTAATGAATGAGTTTGGGCAAATTGGTGTTGACCAGCAACTATTGCCTCAAGACTCTGGTTATGAAGTCAAAGAGTTGTTGGGGGGGTGCTTATGCTGTGCTGGGCAACTTCCCATGCAAATTGCATTATCTCGCTTAATTTTTGATAAGCGTCCAGATCGGCTATTTATAGAACCTACAGGTTTAGGGCATCCTGCACAACTTTTGGAACAATTGACAGAACCCCAGTGGCAAGCACAAATTGATATGCGAGCATTGGTTACTGTCATTGATGGTAGTCGATTAAATGACCAACAATGGATAAGTCAAGAACTCTATCAAGATCAATTAAAAGCTGCGCAATTGGTGGTAGTTTCTCATACAGATCTGATGTCTGAATCCGATTTCTTGGCTTTAGATGAATTCAAAAAGGACTACTTTGCTTATATTCAAACTTGGTTGCTTGCAGAGCAAGGACATTTGGATATTCAACAGTTAGATGTTGCTCATCAGGGAATCCAACGTAAAGTTGTGCCTTTGATTCAAGCACAAAAAAAATTAACTGCTGAAGATGAACTGCCCGTGATAAAACAGTTACCTTATCACTATGTAGAAACTTCAAATGGTTATACGGTGGTTGGTTGGAAATTTTCAAAACGTTGGCAATTCGATTTTTACCAATTATTAGATGTTTTGTGTGAGCAAACAGATTGGTTAAGAATTAAAGGTATTTTTAATACCGATCAAGGTTGGATGACTTTTAATTTTAACCCAGACCATATCAACTATAAATCAGGTGAGGAAAGTATAGATAATCGTATAGAGCTCATTACACAACATGATCGTGATTGGGAAAGCCTAGAAAATGCTTTACTGAATTGTAGGATAGACCTATTGGAAAAAACGCAGTAATCCAAAGCAAAATCTTATAGACTGTGCGCCATATTGAAGAACTTTTGGAATTTTCATGGCATTAAAAGCAACAATTTATAAGGCTGACCTCAATATTGCCAATATGGATGTGCATCAATATGGTGATTATCAATTGACCATGGCTTTGCACCCGTCTGAAACGATTGAGCGTTTGATGGTCCGTGTATTGGCATTTGCTCGTTTTGCAGATGAACAACTGGAATTTACCAAAGATTTGTTTGAAACAGATGAGCCTGCATTATGGGAAAAAGATTTGACTGGTCAATTGGTCAAATGGATTGAGGTAGGTTTGCCTGACGAAGATAAAGTCAAAAAAGCTGCGGCACGTTGTAAGGAAGTTGCTGTGGTGGCTTATGGAACATCTGTTGCAGAATGGTATAAAAGAAGTTCCAAGTTAAAAACATTGTCCAATGTTCAGGTTTGGAAATTGTCTGAAGCCAGTACAACTGCGGTACAAGCTTTATGTCAACGTACGATGCAGTTGCAATTAAATGTGATGGATGGTGAATGGACTTTAATTGGAGATGATGCTCAAGCTGTGATTGAGTGGACTCAACTTCAATAATGCTCAAGATGAAATAAAATTTACTGAGAAAAAGCAGGCGAATCGCTTGCTTTTTTTTGCTTAAATTTCGTATATCTAAAGTGATCGAACATCTACATGTTGAATGACTCATGAACAACGACATCTACCATTTACTAATGGCATTGGCAATTGGCGCAATTATTGGTGCAGAGCGTGAGTATCGCAGTAAGTCGGCTGGATTGAGAACGATGATCATGGTCAGCCTAGCATCCTGCTTATTCACTATTCTTTCCATTAAGATTGGTGTTGAAAACCCAGATCGTTTGGCTGCTAATATTTTGACAGGACTAGGCTTTTTAGGTGCAGGTGTTATTTTTAAAGATGATAATCGGATTTCAGGTATCACCACAGCAACGACCATCTGGATGGTAGCAGCGCTGGGAATGGCGGCAGGAGCAGGTTATGAATATTTAGCATTTATTGGAACAATATTGGTGCTGATTGTCTTAATATTTCTGGTGTATTTTCAAGATAAAATTGAAGCCATTCACCAATCTCGTAATTATCGGATCTTATGTGATTACCAACAAGAAACTTTAGATAAATATGAAGAATTATTTAAACAGTACAATATGAAAGTTCTTCGTGGAGTACAAAATAAGACAGAAAAGCAGATTATTGGTCGTTGGGTGGTTATCGGTTCTGCACAAAATCATAAGAAATTAACGCATTATTTATTGTTAGATCCAAACATTAAAGAGCTCAGCTTTTAACAGAAACACAATCTATTGTTGTTACAACGTCAGTATTTATTCATCCAAAATTCAGCTTAACAGCGTAGTTTAATTTTTATAAAAATATTGGAGTTAACAAATGCGTGATCCTTTTGAACGAGTTTGCAGTTTTAACCAACCACGAGATGCACAATTTACTGCGATTAAATATAAATTGATGACCAGCAGCGCATTTCGTTTTTTCCGAGGTTCATGTCATTTATATTATGAAGATTTAGCAACTCAACAGACTTGGACCGATCAAATGACCACATGGATTTGCGGTGATTTACATGTGGAAAATTTCGGGAGTTACCGCAGTCGTCATCAAGTGGTTTATTTTGATTTAAATGATTTTGATGAAGCCATATTGGCTCATCCAACTTGGGATGTTTCTCGATTTATTTGTAGTGTCTTTTTGGCAGGTAAAGCACTGAATATCAAAGATGATGATTTAAAAATAATCGCTGAACAGCTATTAGATGAATATTTAAAAGCGCTTGCTTTTGGAAAAGCCTACGCCGTCGAAAAAGAAACCGTAGATGGGATGTTAAAGAAATATATTCAAACAGTTTCTGAACGAGATTTCTTTGAGTTTATTGAAACGCACTCATCTTTAGATAAAAAAACTCAGCAACGTTACTTAAACATAGACCAAAAGAAGTATTTTAAGGTTGATTCAAAACAACGCTATGTTGAATTGGTGGCGATGTTTACTGGCTATTTAAATACGCATAATTTGCAGTCTCCCTCCCATTTTCAAGTATTAGATGTTGCGATACGTGTCGCTGGAACGGGGAGT
Source organism: Acinetobacter sp. Ag2 (assembly GCF_001005515.1). Taxonomy (NCBI): domain Bacteria; kingdom Pseudomonadati; phylum Pseudomonadota; class Gammaproteobacteria; order Moraxellales; family Moraxellaceae; genus Acinetobacter; species Acinetobacter sp. Ag2. Next base: position 71,392 of record NZ_LBNA01000043.1, on the reverse strand, counting down.
ATTGGTTTAGATCGTTATGTGTTTCTGGTCTATGATATTGAAAATAAAAAATATGCCTTGTTTGATGTGAAGCAAGCTCAAGCATCATCATTGAGTTTGTCGCCTTTTTTAAAAATTGAACAGCCCAAATGGGAAGATCAAGCACAACGTATTCAGTGTATTCAAACACTCATGCAGTATGAAACACCAGCTGAATTATCTAGGCTTGATTTTGATGGTCAAGCTTATATTGTCAAAGCTTTACAACCAGAACAGGATAAAATTGATTTTAAACAGTGTGTAGATAAACCCAAGAGGTTTACAGATGCCTGTTATAACATGGCACGCTTACTCGCCTATGCCCAATTACGCTCAGCAGGACGTAAAGGTTCTTCAAATGCAGATGAATTAATCAATTTTGCACAACATGCAGAACTTTGGAAAACGCAATTGTTGAAATACACGTATAATTATGCACAACAAGTTGAACAAGATTATCAAAGCTTTTGTAAAAGTTATGCTGCTGCAATGGCGGACTCTGACAAGGCTCCCCAATAATCATCTAATCGTGAATAGGAATAATGTATGTCAAATGAATTAGAAATCATTGATCTAAAAGTTGGTGAAGGTAAAGAAGCTGTAAAAGGGGCTTTGATTACCACACACTATACGGGTTGGTTGGAAGATGGTACCAAGTTTGATTCTTCAATTGATCGTGGCAATTATTTTGAAACTGTGATTGGAACAGGTCGTGTGATTAAAGGTTGGGATCAAGGAATCATGGGAATGAAAGTGGGCGGGAAGCGTAAGTTAATCGTGCCTTCACACTTGGCATATGGTGAACGTAAAATGGGTAAAATTATTCCTGCGAACTCTAATCTGATTTTTGAAATAGAGTTGTTTGATGTAAAAACACGTGACTAAGTAGATTAAATTTCCTTGATACAAGGATTTTAAAACAATCAATAGAGGTCAAAAGACCTCTATTTTTGTATCTTAAAAACACAATGAATGGACAGAAAAAAGAGTGAGATTAAATGCTAAATATTGCTCCATTTTTTCTTCATATTTCAATGCTATAAAAATATAATGTCAGTGCTATTTTAATCGCTTATAGATTTGTAATAGTGTGATTTTAAACACAATTTAAAGACATTGTTGTTTATTAATTGATCAATGTTTAACAATCCTCTACAATACTTTTGTCCTAAAAGTGTTTAAATGATGCAAATAAATAATTCTGCTCAGAGTTATTTTTTAAGATTCGTTTCAGTTTTATTCTTTTAAATCATCGCTGTAAAACGTCTGTTTTAATTCGCCTTAAAAAAGGATTTTAGTGTTTCAGAAATGAAGTGCTATAGGCGGGTTCAGATTTAAAACAATGATGATCGAGTATTTAAATATATGCTAAGCCGTTACTTTTCTCCTTCAGCGATGATATGCGTAACACTATTGTTTTCATCCTTTTATAATAGTGCTATGGCAGAAGTAGACCAAGTTGCTACTGAAACTCCTATTGAGCATGAACTACCTAAGATTGATTTAAATACGCTGACAATTATTGGTTATCATGAAATTACGCCAAATCATGATGCCGTCATTCCTGATTATGCGGTTACCACAAAGCAGTTTGAATTGCATTTAGACTGGTTACAGAAAAACGGCTATCACTTTGTCAATGTTGACCAAATTATTAAAGCCAATGAAGGTAAGTTTAAATTACCGACCAAACCCGTTTTATTGACTGTCGATGATGGTTATCAGTCTTTTTATCAATATGGCTTTCCAGTAATTAAACAACGCAAGATTCCAGTTGTATTGGCTGTTGTGGGTTCTTGGCTAGAACCAAAAGCCAATGAAATGGTTCAATTTGGTGATGATAAATTACCACGTAAAAAACTTTTGTCTTGGGATGAACTGAAAACCATGCAAAAGAGCGGATATGTGGAAATTGGTAGCCATAGCTATAACTTACACCGGGGTATTTTAGGCAATCCTCAAGGGAATTCTGAGCCTGCTGCGGTAACACGTGAATATTATCCAAAAAGTAAAACCTATGAATCGGATAAAGTCTATGCAGATCGTATTTTCAATGATTTGAAAAAGAACAATAAAGTATTGCAATCACATGGTTTAAAAGCACCACGCGTCATGGTGTGGCCATATGGTCGCTATAATATGGAAACAGTCGCATTGGCTAAAAAAGTGGGCATGCCAATAACAATTAGCTTGGACGATGGTCCTGATCATATTGAAAAGTCATTAGGTCATTTAAACCGCATTTTGGTCGAAGGTAATATGACCACTGACGCTTTGGCACAAGAAATCCAAAGTCGTCAAATGAATTTTACTGACAATAATCGCCCGCAAAAAGTGATGCATGTCGACCTTGATTATATTTATGATCCAGACGAAGCACAGCAAGAGAAGAATTTAGGACATTTGTTAGATCGTATTCGTGAAATGAATGTGACCACAGTATTCTTACAAGCCTTTGCTGATCCAGATGCAAACGGTTCTGCTGACATGGTGTATTTCCCGAACCGTTATCTTCCAATGCGTGCAGATTTATTTAACCGTGTTGCTTGGCAAATTCAAACCCGGACGCATGTGAGTCGTTTATATGCCTGGATGCCGTTGTTGGCTTGGGATTTACCTGCATCAAATCCAGCCTCTAAAGATGTTGTGGTAACTCAACAAGCCAAAGACAGTGATCATCTCAACATGGGTTATCACCGTTTGAGCCCATACTCTCCTGAAGCACGTAAAGTGATCGAAGGTATATATCAGGATTTAGCAAAGTCGACGACTTTTGATGGAATTTTATTCCATGATGATGCAACCTTATCCGATTATGAAGATGCAAGCCCTCAAGCGATCCAAGCCTATCAAAAAATTGGCTTACCTGCGGATTTAGAAGAAATTCGTAATGATGATGCGAAACTGCAAAAATGGACTGATTTTAAAACCAAGACAATCGACAGTTTTGCAATGGATTTGGCGCAGAAAGCACGTTATTACCAACCATTTTTACTCACAGCTCGTAACTTGTATGCGCAGGTGGCACTGTCTGCATATTCTGAAAACTGGTATGCGCAGTCTTTAGAGCAGTCACTTAAAAATTATGACTTCACTGCAATCATGGCAATGCCTTATATGGAGCAAGCCCCTGACGCAACTAAATTCTATAAAGATTTAGTGCAACGTGTGAAGAAGCAGCCCAATGGGATCAAAAAGACAATTTTTGAGTTACAGGCAGTAAACTGGCGTAATAATCAGAAAATTCCGACTTCTGAAATTACTCAAACAATTCAGTCCTTGTACCAACAAGGGGTGATGCATGTGGGTTATTATCCAGATGATCCGATTGAAGATCATCCAAATACTGCCGAGATGCGTAAAGTATTTGATTCTAAACCACAACGATTGGTTCCTTAAGGTGTGATATGAGCGCAATCCAGCACCTGTGGCAGTCCTTATTAAATTTTATCTTCTATTATCCATTATTTATGTCATATCTATGGATGATTGGTGCTTTAATTTTCTATTGGAAAGAGCGTAAAGAGCCTCCATATACTCAGCCAGCAGCTTTAGAAGAATATCCTTTAGTTGCAGTGCTTGTTCCTTGTTTTAATGAGCAGGATAATGCTGACGAAACCATCAGCCATGCATTAAAGTTGAATTATCCCAATTTCGAAGTTATTGCAATCAATGATGGAAGCTCTGACAATACAGCCGAGATTCTCAATCAATTGGCATTGAAGTACGACAAACTGCGTGTTGTACATTTGGCAGAGAACCAAGGTAAAGCGATGGCTTTACAAGCGGGGAGTTTGCTTACTGAGGCTGAGTTCTTGATCGGGATTGATGGTGATGCTTTGCTTGATCCACATGCTGCACAATGGATGATTCGTCATTTCTTAAATAATCCAACCGTTGCAGCGGTTACAGGTAACCCTCGTATTCGTACACGTTCAACTTTGCTTGGGCGCATTCAAGTCGGTGAATTTTCTTCGATTGTCGGAATGATTAAGCGTGCGCAAAGAACCTTTGGACGTCTATTTACTGTATCAGGTGTGATCACGGCTTTTCGAAAAAGTGCTGTACATGAAGTAGGGTATTGGTCACCCAATATGCTGACTGAAGATATTGATGTCACTTGGAAGCTGCATCGTGCAGGTTGGGATGTCAAATTTGAACCTAATGCATTGGTGTGGATTTTGATGCCTGAAACCTTTAATGGTTTATGGAAACAACGTTTACGTTGGGCAATGGGTGGTGCGCAAGTTTTAATTAAGAATATAGATGTATTATTCAAACCGAAACTGAATTTTTTATGGCCTTTGATTATTGAGTTGATTCTAACGCTGGTCTGGTCATATTTAATGTTGATTATGGTGATTTTCTGGATATTACATTTGGTTCTTCCTTATGCTGGATTCCCAGCAATGAGTTCTCCATTATTACCGATGGGAACAGGAATCTTACTCGGTACGACTTGTTTATTACAGTTTGCAATCAGCAAATGGATGGACAGTCGTTATGAATCAAGTTTGGCAAAAAACTATTATTGGATGATTTGGTATCCTTTTGTATTTTGGTTGATTACCGTAACGGCAAGTATTGTGGCATTTCCTAAAGTTCTTTTACGTGGTGACAGTAAACGAGCTCGTTGGGTAAGTCCTGACCGTGGGATGCGACAAGATGACTAAAAGGTTAAATAACTTAAGCCAATATCGTGCTTTTGAGATATGAAAATGAAAACTGAGTCTTTGATTATTGATGTACGCAAGCAGTTACCTTGGCATCGTCGTTACTTTTCGACAACCATCACTGCAATGTTGTGGGCATTTTGGTTGTTGCTTTGGAGACCGATTGTTATTTTGATTGGCTATCTGTCTTTAGAAAAGCCACAATTGGTACACTACTTTTTTAATGCTTTTGCAAAAGCTCTAGAAAGTGGTTTGTTTGCTTTAATTGCTTGTGCGATTTCGTTGTGGTTGTGGAGTAACTTTGTGCCTGCTAAAACTAAAAAAGAAGCAGAAGCAAAATCTACTCAGGAATATGCTGATTATTTTAATCTGAATGCTGATGCATTGGTGCAATCTCGTCAGCAAAAAGTGGCGACAGTACACCATGATGCAGATGGTCGTATTACTTACATTGACTAAGGGTTGAGTCAATAAAAGTCCCACAGGTTGGGGCTTTTGTTTTCATAGGGAATAATAGATGTCCGCAAAAATAAATTCGGCAGAAAGTATCCGAGGCTTAGCCTGTTTAGCTGTCGTATTTTCTCATCTTGCCATGAGTTTTTTTCCATATTTACATCACTTTGATCCTCATGAAACCACGGATCTTAAATGGGTGTATCACGTACATCATTCGCCGTTTGGTTTTTTTTACTCAGGCGATGCAGCTGTTTTTGTTTTTTTTGTATTGAGTGGCTATGTACTGAGCTATGCCATCTTAAAAAGCCCGCAGCAATTTCATTCTAAAATCAAGAATATGATGATTAAGCGTTATCCACGCTTAATGATTCCTGCACTCGCATCATGTTTGCTGATCTGGTCAGTCTTTAAAATCATTCATATCGATAGCCAGCATGTGGGGGCTTGGTTACAAGCATTTGCAGTACAAAATTACAGTTTTAGTCATGCACTTTATGAAGGCACGATAGGTGCTTTTCTATTTTCTGAAAGTGATATCAATTGGGTCTTGTGGACCATGACCATTGAGTTGATGGGTTCATTTGTCTTATTTTTCTTACTTTATCTTTATCATTATAAAAAGATAGCATTTTGGTTCGCATCACTACTGATTCCCTGTCTTGCATTTATATGGCGCGGACAAGGGTTTAGCTTTGGTATTTCGAGTTTTATTATTGGAATCTATATTTATCTCTATGCGAAAACATTGCCCAATTTGATTGCGATTCTCATGTTGTTCACAGGTTTGTATTTTGCAGGAGCGCACAATACCAGTACATCATATGCGGGTCTTTACCATATCTTAGGTGAAAACACCTATGATTATGGCAATTTTATTGCAGGAATCTTGATTGTTTATAGTGTATTGATGAACCCATTATTATCGCGACATTTGGATCATCCTATTTTGGTGTGGCTCGGTAAATTATCTTTTTCCATTTACTTACTGCATTTGTTGATGTTGTATTTGGTGTGTATTCCACTGTTTAATTTATTTTTAACTTGGCATTGGGCATATTCGTGGGCTGTTCTTGTTTCCGGTCTAAGTGCAATTGCTGTGACTTTAATCGTTGCAAATTTTTATAGCCAATATGTTGATCAATTTGCGATAGATACCAGTAATCGTATTGCAAACAAAGTGCTTAAGCTCAGAAATAAGCCATAAGTTATAGTTGAAAAAGTTTTTTACAATTACAGCTGTATTTAGCTGTTTTTTAGACAGTTAAAGTTTGAAAAATATCAGGATTTGAGAAAATATAGCGGCTCTTTGTCAGCATGGATCGCTTATATGCGCCTGATCAAATCTATCGTTGTTTCGTTAATGGCAATGAGTATTCAATTTTCACAAGCTGCAGCCTTAAACTCTCAACAAGCATTGACTGAAGCTCCACCGATGAGTCTGTTTGAGCTGTGGAATGCACCGATTGAGCCTTTTAAAATTTTCAACCATGTTTATTATGTCGGTACTGAAAATCTTTCTTCAGTCTTATTTGATACAGGTGCAGGTTTGGTTCTCATTGATAGTGGAATTGATCAATCTGCGGTGCAGATCAAAAGTAATATTGAGAAATTGGGTTTTAAAATCACCGATGTTAAATATCTGTTAAATAGTCATGCACGTTTGGATCAAGCAGGTGGTTTTGCCAAATTAAAACAATGGAGTGGGGCAAAACTGATTGCCAGTGCAGAGAATGCTGAGATGCTCGCCAATGGCGCCAGCACGGACTTTGCTTTGGGAAATCAATTGCCATTTCCTCCTGTAAAAGCGGATCTGATTTTTAAAGATGGCGAGCAGTTAAAGTTGGGTCAACAAGTCTTTACAGCTCATGCTACGCCTGGGCATTTACCGGGTGCGACTTCATGGACAACCGAAGTACAGTATCACTTTAAACATTATCAAATTATTTATGCTGATAGTTTGTTTACAGGGGGCTATCATTTATTAAATAACAAAAATTACCCTCATATCGTGACGGATATGCAAAAAACATTTCAAACGTTAAATGCGATTCATGCTGATATCTTTTTGGCAAATAAAGCTGATCGTTTCAATATGAAGCAGAAATTGGTCAGACTGAAAGCAGGTGATCAAAATGCATTTATTGATCCAGATGGATTGCAAAATTATGTGGCAAAAGGTAAAGCAGAATTTGAGCAACAATTACAACAACAGCAAAGCTTGGCACAGTTAAAGACCTTACAATAATCATTTTTAAATGTTCTATACGTACGGATAGGGTGTTGTATCATTTAAATATTGATACAATGATGCTTGAATCGATCATTTCTTTGCTAAAGTATTGAAGTGATCATCCTTTATTCTAAAAATATAGAAAATCGACATGAAAATACGATCATTCCCATCCGTTTTATTGATTTGTGGTTTAGTGGCAACAGCACAAATCTATGCCAAACCATTTGAACAATTAACTGTTCAAACGAAGCTTTCTAATGAATGCACACAAGATGATAGCGACATATTTACAGCACAAACTTACCAGTTAGGTTCAACAAAAGTCGGGTTAAAGAGCTATTCATGCCAAACCAAGAAGCAAAATAAAGAACAATATTATTCAGCATATGGATTGCAGTTTAATGGCAAAAAAACTGTCTATTTTGTTGATCATAGTGTTGATGCTATTGGTTATGTTGCAGTAAAAGCAGAAAAAATCGATGCAGATACTGTTTATTTTGATGGTATGTATGAACGAGGTGGTGATTTAATTATTGTATGGGTAGAAGACTTACAACATATTCATCATCTAAAAGTTCATTATATGGCATCAGATGAAGGAGGTGTAAAGCTCTATACACGGAATAATCAGATCTACATTCAAAAAATTGATTTAAAAGAACTTGATGGTGACAAGCCGATTTATAAAAATGTAGGAAAACCCATAACTTTAAAGAAGATACCAAACAAAGGGCTTGTATTTTCAGGTGGGAATTTAAAGCTATTTCAAACAACTGCTGATTAGGTATTGTAAAGAAAGAAATTGTTACGTTTAAAGCTGATCAGTTGATTTTGATCGTTATACAATTCAATCAGTATATCACTAAAAAAACAATCAAAATATCTAGCTTTAAACTTGGCAAATACGTCTGAACTAAGCTGTATTTTATGTTTGAGATGAGTCTATGTTGAAATTAATCATTGTTTTACTCATTTTGATTGCACTCTATGTGTTATGGCGTTTGTTCGCTAAACATAAAATTAATGCAGCCGTTGAACAGCAAAGGCAAGACCTTTCCAAATGGATAAAAAATTCACCCGAAGATCATGAATTGCCTGAAAAAACCAAGCTGATTAAACAGATGATTGATCAAGAACGGCAAAAAAACACCATAGAAATATCCTCAACACAAGATCCTATAGATCAAGTTGAACAGCAAGTTATGACCGAACCAGAAACTGCCAATGAGTTTCAGGTCACTGATGAAGATCAACGTTTATTTGATGCTGCAGCACAATTGTTTTTTCAGCAGGCGCTACAAACCAAAGATTTTTCTCAAGCGGGGCATATTCAGCATGATATGTTGAGTAAGATGCCAATGAATACACAAAGTCAAGTTGGCTCATTTGACTTTGGTGAATGGTCTATTTTTTGGAATTATCATGACCAATCGCTTGAATATTATGTTGGGCGTTATGGCGTGTTCTACGCCCATGTCGATCATCAGGGGGTAGAACATAAAGCTGAGTTTAAAGACTGTTATTGACCTTCCAGTAAACTGGTTAATTCTTTGAGTCGAAATTGTGTCGCATTCATTTCACAGTCTAAATGTGCAAAGCCTGAAGCTAAGCCCATTGCACCATAATATAAGCTTCCCGTAAGTTCTGTACATTGCGCATCACGATAGCTCAGCCAAGCTTTTTGTGCTTTTTCCAGCAATGCTTTATTTTTAGCATCATATTGTTGGTAGATTCGTTGATAGATCTTATTCATTTTTACCTTATCTGTTTTGAGCTGCTGCTCCATACAGCTATAGGTCTGCAGTTGATCTGTCTGATTGCATTTGGCATATGCAATGCTACAGATACTGGTTGAAAGGAAGGCATAAAAAATTAAATTTGTTAAATATTTCATCATTTAAATCACTGAAGTTATGTATGGGTTAAAGTTGAATAAAATTATTTTATAGTAGTTGCAGCACACGTTTTTTGACTTGATCCAAATAGAATATATCTTGATAAAGTCGATACATTAAAATTGCTCCTTCATAATCTGCTACAGTTATTTTGGCTGCATTTTGAGCATCTTGCTCGTTGAGTGTTTGTTTAAAGAGTTGATATAAAACATGCTGCCAATCCTGAAAAATGGTGCGAATCTTTTGCAACACTGTGTAAGATATATCATTGGCTTCTAATGAAAGAATACCCATGAGACAGCCTTTTATTTCATAACTAAAAAAAAGTACTGCTTTTTCATGTATGGTTTGAAACTGGGTAGATGTATCAATGACAGTAAAGTCTTCAAGCTTAAACAAAGATCGATTTAGATATTGATGAGTATGTTCTAAAACTTGCATCAATAAAGCTTCTTTATTTGGGTAATAATAATAAAAAGAGGCTTTACTCAGTCCGCATGCTTTTGCCAACATATCCATACTTGTCCCAGCATAACCATGTGCTTTAAATTGTAAAGCACAGCTATTGAGCATCTGTTCAGTAGAAAGTTTTTGTGGACGCATAGCTTACCTAGAAAATCTACAAATTTATATTGCGCTGTATTTATGAACAAGATGGTATTAAACTCTCAAAAGTAGCTAACATTTTATCCCAAATCTGTTCCGAACCTTTTCGAAAATATCCCATATGTCCAATCTGTTGAAGTCCGAAATCTTCTGCTGAAATATTGATAAAATGCATAGGCGCATTTTTATAATGTTGCATAAATGCATAACGAGAGTTCGGTAAAGCCCAATCATCATCCAAAGCTGCGACAGCATAAATCGGCGTTTTGACTTGAGCATATTGGTCATGCAATGTCTGTTGTTCAGGATCAGCAAAAAAATAAGTTGGATTTTTACACCATTTACGCCACTGTTGATATACGCCTTTTGGAAGATCAGCCCCCATATTGAGTTTACTCCAAGGTAAATAACCCGTGATGGCGACCATCGGGGGAAACACGATATTCCAAATCACCTGGACTTTAAGTTTTTCTTTCAAAGGCATATAGCCGTGCCATCCAGCACCTGTACCGAAACAATACATTGCTGTGACTTTATCGTGATTGGGGGTTAGTCCAAGTGCCTGACCACCATAAGAATGTCCCACAACAAATAAAGCAGTGTCATCTTCAAAAAAGTAGTCAATCGCACCTGCAAGATCTAATTTGCCCCAGTCCAGATAAGACATTTTAAAGCCTTTTAGTTGCCGTGGTTCAGACTTGTCTACACCACGGTAATCAAAGCAAAGCACTTGATAGCCCATTTGCGAAGCATATTCAGAGAATCGTCGATAGAATGCCTGTGGTACACCTGTTGCACTGGAAACCAGTAAATTGGCTTTAAATGGATGGGTGGTTGGTGTATATCGAGTTCCAACGAGTGTATAACCATCCAAAGCTTGAAATGTGACCGATTCACATTTAAAACCATTTTCTTTCGAGGGTTGTATTTGTGCGAGGTGGTTTATATTTGGCATCATCTTATCTCTAATTTTTTGGCATTGCTAAATCTTAAAATAATGATTTATTGACCCTTGAACTGTGGAGCACGACGTTCAATCATGGCTCTTACACCTTCCTGTGCATCTTCAGAGTTGAGCAACGGCGTCAATAAATTTTGCAAATTACCAAACGCAACTTCAGGGCTGTGTAAAAATGCTTGATGGGCAGAATGCAGCGCTGCTTTAACTGCAAGTGGTGCCGCACTTGCAATACGTTCAGCTAATTCCAATGCACGAATCAACTGATTATTGCCTTCAACGACTTCGGTAACCAAATTCATTTCATAGGCTGTTTGTGCATTGAACAAATCACCTGTGAGTACATATTTCATGGCTTTTGCCCAGCCTGCGGCTTGTACGAAACGTACTGTTGCGCCACCGAAAGGCAAGATACCACGTTGTACCTCGATCTGCGTAAACTGGGTATTTTGATTGGCAATGACAATATCTGAATTCAACATCAGTTCAATCCCTGCGGTATAACAATAGCCTTGGACTGCTGTAATCAATGGTTTTGTTCTTTGGCGCCCTACAGTCCCCCAAGGATTAACCATATCATCAGTAAAACTAAAAACGCCGTCAGCTAATTTGGGTTGTAACTCAACCAAATCTAAACCCGCAGTAAAATGTTCACCATGCGCAAAAACTACTGCGCAGCGAAGTTCAGGATTGTTTTCATATTCCGTGAGCGCAAGTGATAGGTCATGGATCATATGGCTATCAAAAGCATTCCGCTTATCTGCACGATCCAAGCCGATTAAGAAAATATGACCTCGGATTTCTCGGCTTACTTTTCCTTGTGAATTTAACATATTGTTGTTCTCGCTTTAGTTGTTTTATCTATTTTTAAACGATCGTTAGAAAACTGTCAATTGTATAAAAATGACGCGATCGTTTAACTGTGTATAACATATTTTTTTAAACATTCAATTGATCAAATTTATTCAACTTAAGTGAGTTTAAGTGGTAAATAACATGATGCTGTAATCAACACTTTGAACAGTGAAATATTTTTATATTTAAAAGAAATGCCCATTTATCATAAATAAATGGGCATTACCTGATCAACTTTTTAAAATTGAACAATTATTTTTTGGTTTTTCCTAAAATCTTCTGAATAGGAAGCTTATCCGTTGCAAAGCCATAAATCGCTGCAAAAGGAAGTGCTGTACGGGCAAGATAGGCAACACGCCATAAACCACCATGATTCGCACCTTCCATCATCAACTCTAATGGATGTTCCATTTGTGTTGCTGGGTTGGCAACCGAGTTTGGGTTTTTGAGATCATGAATCCACAATGCCGCCATGATCGAATTGGTGGTTTCAGGGCTAAATGCTTCAACATCAAATAAACTTGCACCATTAAACGCAGCTTTAAGTAATGGATTTTTAGTGACAGAGTGAGTTGTGGTTGATGGGGCAATATTGATACTGACATGTTGTCCTTGATGTCTTGCTAAAGTCGCACGCCATTGTTGAATGCGTTTTGCTAAAGCATAGTTCGGACCTTGCTCAACCACTAAACAGTCAGCAATGCCATAAGCTTTGCCATTTTCAGAGTGTATTAGCTGCTGATTGTTATTCTTGAAAAATTGTTTTAAAGAGAGTGCTGAGATACTTTTGCTGAGTATTGTTTCAAATTTTGATCGTTGTTTAAACTTTTCTGTAGCACCTTCAATTACTTCTTTTGGCACTGCATAGACATCCGTTGGCGTACACATATACATCAATGATGAGTCAGTTTTTTGTTCACTGACATTGCTCATGATACTGTCCATTGCGATTGAAACACGCACATGCTTTTCACCATCTAGATATGCAATAGATGCCAAGTCTAGTTTGTGTGGGTTCTCGCATAACCATTGCGTAATTTCAGGAATTTGGGTGAGTAAATTTGCTCCAAGTTTGGTTTTTAGTTCATTCAAATCATTGCTGTCATTGATTTGTTGTAAGCTTGGTGCATAGAGGGTGGCATTACCATTTTGAATAGTCTCGAGAATTTTCCCCCAAACACGCTCATTGGGTAAATCTACTGCAACAATATTGGCTTTCCATTGAGCTAACCATGTCAAAGGACCTGCTTCTGAGGCTGCGCCGAATAAAACCAAAGTACGGTCAGATAAATCAAACCATTCTGGATGGGCAACCACTTCTCTTAAGGCATCCGCATGGCTGGTTTCAATGATGCCTGCTTCTTGCCATGTCTGAATTTGTTTGAGTAAGGCTTCACCTGAAAGTTTTTGTCCATGATAAGGAACAAACCATTCGGGTTGTGCATCCGATTGTCCTTTAATCGTGATGGTTTGAATTTTGTCTAAGAGGGGAACTGACATCACGTCTTTTAAGGAATAACGCTGCCCATCTCTGAAAAAGTCAAAGCTGTGTTGAGCTTTATGTAAGCCTTGTTTTGCAATCGTGATCGCGTTATGCGTAGATTGAATGCCGTTTTCTACCAATGCTTTAAAATAAATGGGATAATTTTTACGCCAGTTTTTTTCATCCAACACCTTTTGAGCATTGATATTGTCAACCAATGACAGTGCCTCAGCAATAATTTCCTTGCCTACTTGGGAGCTGCTGCTTTTTTGGGTTTCAGGATGAACCGTGAATTGTAAACCTTCATTTGAACTGGACATGCAAAATATCTCGTTTTACTTCATCATTAATATACAGATGTATACATTATCCATGCCAAATTCAGGAATCGAGTGGCATAATCTGACAAAATGCAGCTCAATTGGTTGTGCGATTGTAATGTCACATCAAACGAAATGTTGAGATGAGATTGGGTTGTTAAAATATTTTAGCTGAGTCAGTGTATTTCACATATTTCAGTCATGGATTGCTTTGGAATTGATGTATTACACTTGATCTTACTGGTAAAAATTTAGCGATTGAAAAGCTTTTTTTTGATGTGAATGAGGATAATTTTTGTCTCGAATTTTGAATATCTTATGTTTTTACATCTTTTTAATTTAATTCCGACAATTTTAGTTGATTTTTGGTCATTCAGCCTCATCTTCAGTTAAAATACCGACTTCAGCTTGAGGATAGAGTTATGTCGACTGAGAACACCAATACTGCAGTTGCAGAAGAAATTCCAAATTTATTGATTACTCCAAATGCGCAGGAGTATTTAAAAGATCTTTTGGAGAAGCAAAATACTCCAGGAATTGGCGTTCGTGTATTCGTTGAAAATCCAGGGACTCCACGTGCAGAATGTTGTATGGCGTACAGTGCGCCTGATGAAGTTGCTCCAACAGATTACAAGCAAGATTATCCTGATTTTCCAGCATTTATTGATACACCATCTATTCCATATCTAAAAGATGCGGTAATTGACTACAACAAAGACCGTTTTGGTGGTCAATTAACATTTCGTGCGCCAAACTCGAAAGTACCACGTGTTGGTCCAGATGCGTCAATGGAAGAAAGAATTACCTATATTCTTCAAGCGGAAATTAATCCAGGACTTGCAGGGCATGGTGGTAATTGTGCTTTGGTTGAAGTTATTGAAGATGAAGAGCATGGTTTAACGGCTGTATTGAAATTTGGTGGTGGTTGTCAGGGCTGTTCAGCAATCGATGTCACATTGAAGCAAGGCGTTGAAACTACCTTAAAACAGCACATTCCAGAGTTAGGTCGTGTGGTAGATCAAACTGATCATAGCCAAGCCGAAGGTGCATACTTCAAATAATTTGTCTCATCAATATACTGATTCAAAGTGATTCAAAAAAGCCTTCGAAAATTCGGAGGTTTTTTTTGACAATTTATTTTTTTGAATTTTAGCAACCTTAAATGAAACTTAAAAAAATAGGAAAATCTTAAATATAAGCGCAAAAGCGTATAAAAAATAATCAAACAAATAATAAAAATGAGAATAATTCTTAATATTGTTTATAATGCTGTGGTGTTTTTATTACACATTGTATCTCAATCTTCATTGTCTATTCATTCTTAGCCTCTTTGGAATACCTTATGTTGACTCGCCGTATCATCCAATCTGCGTTATCTCTCTCCATTGTTACCGTTATGGTGGGCACTGCATATGCAGCTAACTCACAAGAAACTTCAAATAAAGCAGAAAATCAGTCAACAGAAGCGACAAAACTAGACACAATAGTTGTGACCGCAAGTGGTTTTGAACAAGAAGTTAAACAAGCTGCTGCATCTATCTCAGTATTAAGCCAAGAAGATATTAATAAAAAAGCATATCGTGATATCACCGATGCATTAAAAGATGTGCCAGGTGTTGTGGTCACTGGTGGGGGAAGTTCAAGTGATATTAGTATCCGCGGTATGGGAAGTGCTTATACGGTTATCCTGATTGATGGTAAAAAAGTAAATACGCGTTCAGTTCGTCCGAATAGTGATAACTCAGGTATTGAGCAAGGGTGGATGCCGAGTATTGAAAGTATTGAACGTATTGAAGTCATTCGTGGTCCAATGTCTGGCTTATATGGTTCAGATGCTATGGGTGGTGTTATTAATATTATTACCAAAAAGGTTTCAGATACTTGGACCAGTTCGGTTAAATTAGACACGACACTCCAAGAAAATAGGGATTCTGGAGATATACATCAAGCAAACCTATATGTTTCTGGTCCATTGATTCGTAATTTATTAGGTCTAAAAGCCAATGGAACGTTTTCACAGCGTAATGAAGATGACATCATTGGCGGCTACAACAAGCAACGTATACGAGCAGGCGGTGCGACACTGAGTTTGACGCCAAATGCTGAACATACCATTGATTTAGAATATCAGCGATCGATTCAGAATCGTGATCAAACAGTGGGTAAAACTATTGCTAATGTGCCAGGACGAAATGGCAAGCTTCCGACCGATTCATATACAGATTACTACCGCACTGAGTATAGTTTGACTCACCGTGGTGAAATTGGTGATTTAAAAACCCATTCTTATGTTCAACGTGAAGAAAATGATAATCCTTCACGTAGCATGGAAGCCATCAATACAACTTTTAATACCTTGAACCAAATCAATTTAGGTTCCCATGCTTTAAGCTTTGGAGGAAGTTATTTAAAAGAAGAGCTTGAAGATTTTGGAAACCAATTGAGTGTTGGGGGAACAAAATTAACAAACCTAGATCGTTATAGTTGGGCTCTATTCGCTGAAGATGCATGGAATATTGTAGATCCATTCACGATCACTGCATCATTACGCTACGACAAAGATGAAAAGTTCGGTGATCATTTCAGTCCGAAAGTCTATGGTGTATGGACATTGAATGATAACTGGATTATCAAAGGTGGTGTGTCAACTGGTTATAAAACACCAGCATTACGTGCCACTGTTGCAGGATGGGGACAAGCCACAGGTGGTGGTCAGTCAAGTGGTATGATTGTGGGTAACCCTGACTTAAAACCAGAAACCAGCGTGAACTATGAAGCATCAATCAATTGGGACAATAATGAGGATTTAGATGCAGGCTTCACGGTATTCAATAGTGAATTCAAAGATAAAATTACAGAAATCCGTACTTGCCAAGGAGACTCTGGAAGTATGAATTGTCCTTGGTTGGGGCAAAATTTTGACTTTGTTAGTCAACGTATCAACGTAGATAAAGCAAATATGCGAGGTATTGAGGCAACTTTTGGTTGGGCAATTACCCCCGATGTTCGATGGGCTACAAACTATACCTTTACGGATACTGAACAGAAGAGTGGGGTATTCAAAGGGAAACCATTAAACGAAATGCCAAAACATATGTTCAATACCACTTTAGATTGGCAAACCAATGATCAAGTGGGAATGTGGAGCCGTTTAAACGTCAGAAGTAAAACATCTGAGTATTTAAGCCGTACATCAATGAGTAATGGTAAACCTGCCTATGCAATGGTAGATATTGGATTAAACTATAAACCTTCAAAAGTATTGCAGTTCAATGCAGGTATTTATAATTTATTTGATAAAACCATAGAAACTACGACTTATAATTACGTGTTGGATGGTCGTCGTTATAATCTAGGTTTAATTTATAAGTTTTAATTTCTAAATTAAAGTGAGGAAGAAAAGGCGCTTTATGCGCCTTTTTCTAATTTTAAAATATTTAAAGTTTCATCAGAATAATAGAACTGCTCTAAATAGACCCGTGCACGATTTTTTAAATGTGTAGATGAAATCATTCTTTGGATCACAGGTTCAAGCAAAGCCTGTAATTCATGTTGAATCAATGCTTCATCAATATTGATGTCAGATAAAATCAAATCAAACTGACGCTCTTGGTTTCGTGCATACCAAGTAAGTATGCCATCATGAACTTGTTTCTTTAAATAGTCTGTTTGACGGATATGTTCCCAAATCTCATGACCCATCTCTACTGTTTTTGGTAAGTCATTAATTTCTACATACTGACGAAGTACACCAATCGGGATTTTTTTAATTTTGTGCCATAGATTGGCTTGAAAATGATACAGCTTGTTGTCATCAAATTGTTGATTAATGACTTGTTCACTAAGTTGGCTGATTTTGATAATATTTTTTTGCAAATAATGCTTAACAGTATCATCCAAATTCGTGTCTGTGACAGATTCCAAGACGGATTTTCCCATCTTCATGAAACGTCCAACACCAGGAACTTTTTTATTCATGACTGAATTATCGATATAATCTTGAATAGAATGGTGAATCAGCTGAGTCAACATACTCGAAAATGCAGGATTATTAACAATACGTTTGATCAAAGCTTGGCGATGTCCTGATTTGCTTGCAACATATTGGGCGATTTTATCAATCGTCGTAACAGGGATAATATCTTCAATTAGGGTTTCATCATTGCTTGGATGAATTAAAGCAAAACGAATATGTTCAGCAATCTGTTCAATCAGAAAATCACTCGCAGGCGTTGCTAAAACCTGCTTATATAATAAGTCATTAATTTGCGAAAATGACCAGATTTCTTTTAAAGGTTGTTTTCTAAACCAATGATAAAACTCTGTAAATTCAGCTTTAATAGTCTCAGGCTGAGAAAAAGTTTGATCTAAAAATACCAATTGAGCGTCGATTAATTGTTCAATGAGAGGATGTTTCATTTTTTGAACTCGATTTGTGTATGCCTAGGCTCAGACAGTGGATTTTGCAGGGGTTGTACTTTATTTAAAAAACTTAAATAGTAATCCGCAACTCGTTCTGGTGCTTCTAATAATGGCATATGACCAACACGAGGTAAAAGCACAGGTGTTTCAGGTCGTTTTAATACGGATTTTAATTCATTGGCAACATCAGCATTGATGATCTGATCTTGTTGACCCCATAAAATTAATGTGGGGGCTTCAATGTTTTTTAACATGGTGGTGAATGTTGTAGGGGTGTACAGTCGATTGAGGGCGTCAATTTGATTGATGATTTTTGCTGTATCTTGTGATTTAGCGATAAATAATTTTTCCTGTTCTTCCTTAATTACACTGGCTGTAAATGGAGGATTGAACATAACTTTTTTCATGACAAAATCTAAATCACCTTTCTGAGTGATGAGCAACTGCCTCAAGTAGATTGGATTTTTTAAATAATTGGTATTGGTCGATTTAAAAATACCTCCAGTACTCATCAAAAATAAACTTTTGGTGTCAAATGGGTACTGAGATGCGTAAAACATGGCGATGGTGCCACCCAAAGAGTGTCCGGCTATGTTTAAATTATCTTGGATATGTGCTGCTTCAATAAAGCGCCGAAGTTGTTCCGTGACATTGGGTACAGATAAATCAAAATTTGCTGGAACCTGGGTACTTCCTGCAGATGGTAAATCAGGGATAATTACGTGATAGAAAGGGGTTAATAATCGCGCAGTCTCATTCCACGTATCCCGACTACTGGCGAGACCATGAATCAATAAAACCGTGGGTTTATCTTTTGAGCCACCTTCGCTGTAAGACCAGACTACATCACCCACACGTAATGTTTTAGAACTTAGCCCTGCCCAAGCACGTTCTTCTTGCACGATTTTTAAATAGTCGACATATTCTGGTGTATTGGAAGCTGCATAAGTCTGGCTTGCCAAAAGAATGCTACTGACTGCGGTCAAACTTAATAACATGTTATTCAAAAAACGAAGAATTTTCTTTAGGGGCAGATCAAACATGCATAGAGTTCCTAACAAAAGACTTGGCATTATATAAAGTAAAAATATTATTCATGATCATAATTTTTTCAGCATTTGCTCGGAAAGTAATATTTGTCATTTTTTTGCCAAAAGAATAGACAAGAAATGAGCAAATTAAATAACTATTTTGTAATGTAGTTAAATAATTTAAATAAAATTGTGAATTATATCTATATATTTTTGTGATTCTAAGGGGAGTCTCATCAATAACAAAAATTGTAACAGAGTTTATTTTTAGTCAGTGACATTCAAATTTTACAGCATTAAAATAGTCCAAATCTCCGCACAATGGAACATAGGATATGCTAACTGCTCAAGAAGCTTTAGAACGATTAAAACAAGGTAATGAACGTTTTGCTCATGGTGAAACCAATCTGACTAAATTTTTGACGCATCAGCAACGATCTGAAATGGTAGATAGTCAGGAACCTTTTGCCATCATTCTAGGTTGTTCAGATTCACGTGTTCCAGCAGAAATGGTATTTGACCAAGGATTTGGTGATTTATTTGTGATTCGTGTGGCAGGGAACATCGTTGCGCCTTCACAAGTAGGTAGTGTTGAGTTTGCTGCAGATAGTTTTGGTTGCCCATTAGTTGTGGTTTTGGGACATAGTCATTGTGGTGCAATACACTCCACCATCGAGGCGCTCAAAAATCCAAATACGCCGCCATCTGCAAATCTCATGTCAATTGTCAATCGTGTCCGTCCGTCCGTTGAAATTCTGATGCAAACAGAATTAAAAGATGATTTAGAAAAATTATCGATGCATGCTGTGAAATCAAATGTTTTTGCATCTGTAAATCAATTACGTCATGGTTCAGCCGTTTTAGAGAGTTTAATTGCGCAAGGTAAACTGAAAGTTGTCGGGGCTGAATATTCTTTAGAAACTGGTGAAGTTTCGTTTTATGATTTTTAGTCCTATCATTTTATAGAAGACATAAAAAAATCCCACGCTAGGTGGGATTTTTTATGTCTATAGATTGCTTAGAATCTATAACCCATTTTTAAACCATATGCGATTGCATTGTTGTCTTTAAATTCAGCAACATAATCATTACCGCCAGCTTGAGCACCAGTTTGTGCTTTAGCATCGCCTAACCAGAAGTATTTCACACCACCAGCAATAAATGTTGATGGAGTAGGGCTATACTGAACACCTAAACCAAGGTTCCAATAACCTTCAGTTGGACCAAGAGTTGTAATAGGGTTACCCGCACCTGAGTCCCAACCAACAGATACATTTCCAGCCCATTGTTCATTCAGTTTACGACCAACACCAACAGTTGCAGAGAATTGATCTTTAGAATATTCAACGAGGTTAAAGCCATTTGGACGTGCATTGTTCGGATTTGCTAAACCTAATAAGGGACCAACTGCAGTTGAAACATTACCAAACTTGTAAGGGCGGATAGAGAAGCTAGACCAATCTACCCAGCGCAAGTTTGCAAATGCAACTGTATTTTCCATGATCCCTGTTTGGAAGTCTAAATTTACAGATTGTGGTGTTGTAATTTTAGTTTTCCCAGACTCTTTGTTGGCAGCTAATGCTTTCAATAATGCTGGTGTCATTGCTGCACCAGTGTTGCCTAAGCTTGCAAGTAAGCCTTGTAATTGTGATGCAGGCATTGCACCTAATGCATCGGCAATAGCAATAGTTTCTGTAGCATCTGCATCATGATCAATTTCAGAGCGATAAGTTACAGATGCTTTTAAAGCGATATCTGGAATCTGGAATGCCGCACCCGCTAACCAACCTGCACCACTTGTTTCTTTAATTTTTGCATCATAGCCATTATATAAGCTATATGCTTTACCACGAAGACTTACATTACCTTTAACTGTTTGGTAAACACCACCACCATAGAAATTAAAGTTTTCATTTGGTTGGAAACCAAAAATCATTGAAATATTTTGCGTATCAACTTTTACTTTAGTGTTTCCAGTCACGCCACCAAGTTGAGTGGTCGTAATTGGCAAACCAGTCAATACTGGATCAGTTGGAGCCGCAACAAATTCATTAGTTCCATTGTAGGCTGCATCTGCACCAAATGGTTGGTCATAGAGTAAACCAAATGAAAAATTATCTGTAAGTTGAAGCTTTAATGCAGCAGATGGGAAATAATAATCATCGCCCATATCATTAATGTTACGTCCACCCATTGCTGCAGTTTCTTTTCCTTCAACAGTTGGGTCTAGAACAGAAATTCCTGCTTCAAAATAATTGCCTGGCTGTAAAAAAGCAGAAATGGATTGACCTGAACGATCTAAGGCTGCGGCAAAAACGCCAGTTGCTGGCAAAGTTGCAACAATTAACGCTACCGATAGATTTTTTAATTTCATTTTAATTTTTCCCTAATATAATAAAATGAATACTTTGAATTACTTAAGTTTTGAGTGAGAAATAATTTTGATACCTAAATAACAACTCAAAGTTACTCCTAGTTACAAAATAACATATAAAAAATAAGAGTAAATACTCTAGGACACTAATTCTCGAAAAAAAAATGAACTATATAGTTTAATTAATAAGCATAAAGTTTTGTGCTAAATTAAAAATCATTATTATTTAAATAGATATGTTTAGTTTTGTCATTAAAAGTTTTGGTTTTTCCCTATATTATTGATCGCGTAATTGTGTGAAATATGATCAGGTGAAAAAATGAGACTTTAGTTTGATTGAAAACCAATTATTAGAATAAGACCTGAAGAAATATCCATTATTGTCAATAAGGTCATGTTTTTATCAATAAATTTATTTATGCGCCCTGAGGGACTCGAACTGTTAGGTTATCTCATTGAATTTTAATTTTATAATTTATGAATTAAATTGATTTTACCGCAAACTATACCGTAAAAAATAAAAGTACTCTATTTATAATTGAGTATTGATCTGATAGCAAGTATTGCGCCCACCACCTTCCAATTTGATTATACACTCTTTTTCCAGCAAGTCAGATAAGTGCCGTGTAGCTGTTGCTTTACTCACTTTAGCAACCTTTTGATATTGTGAGGCACTGATACCATGTTCAAAGCCATTTTCACCACCATCTAATAGACGATTTAATACTTTACGTTGTCCTTCATGGAGATCTAAGTTTGAATACTTATGCCAAAACCTACTTTTAAATAATGTTCGATGAATTTGCTTTAACGTCGTTTCAAGGCTGTCACTTAAGGTGTCTAAAAACCAAACAAGCCAATTTGTGATATTGGAATCACTTTTTTGGGTTTGTTCTAAAATTTCATAGTAACTTTTGCGTTTATTTAATATCACGGGGGACATCGCATACAAACGTATGCTCTGTTCATCCATTTGTGCTAATGCAAGGTCTGTGAGGGTACGTGTAATACGACCATTACCATCATCAAAAGGGTGGAGTGTGATAAACCATAAGTGTGTGATACCCGCACGGAGTAGGGGGTCAAGCAAAGCATTATTTAGACTATGATTAAACCAATTGATAAAGGCTTCTAAACGTTCTTCTAGTCCCTCTCTCGGAGGTGCTTCGAAGTGAACTGTTGGGTGATCCAATCGACCGGAGACAACCTGCATTGGTTCTGAACCTCTGAGTTGACCAATACGTAAGCGCTGCATTGTCCAATCAGGGTCATTAAAAAGCCATTGGTGCCATTGCATAAGACGTTTAACAGTAAGTGGTTGTTTTACGTTGTTAAGCGCATCCAGCATGATGTTGGCTAAGCCTTCAGATCGGTCTGAACTTGGGTAAGGTTGTTCAAGGGTAACACCTAAACGTCGGGCAAGAGAGGAGCGTAATGAATACACATTTAAGGTCTCATCTTCAATCGCTGACGATGCTACAAGATTGGCAAGTAGAATATCTAAGGTAAATTGTTCTTTGGCTAAATCATACTGACTTTGCCCAAGTAAAATTCCAATTTTTTGATGAATTTGTCTAGTTTTGGGTAAGATGGTTTCATCTTCCCATGTGAAGTTTATCCAGTTGTCACTTTGCCAAATCCAATCTTGCATTTTAATCTCCACCTTGAACCTTTCCAAGGTGAGCTAAATATAACATATATTTGGCTCAATAAATGAGCTGAATGTGATGCTTATTTGGTTCATTTATACTCATGTACTTCTATTATTGACTATGAGGTACATTATTGCTGAATAACTTTCTTTAATTAGATGTCTCATATTTCAAATTCATCAGACCTGTTATCGTTATAAAGCTCAATTAGATGGGCAAAATAAGATGATTGTAGCCTGGTTGCTGGTGCTCACCACCGAGAATAAAACTTGAGGCTTTTAGCTTTACTTCTTGTACCTAGGTAATGTCAAAGTTTACCTATGGCATCACAAATGTGTTTACCGAATTTATTGTGTTTAATTAATTATTGTATCAGTGACATGTGGGAGTGTTTGGAGTTAATGATTTGGTGCGCCCTGCGGGACTCGAACCCACGTCGGTCGCTTAGGAGGCAACTGCTCTATCCAATTAAGCTAAGGGCGCGATAAGTCAATAATTTACCGTATATGCCTATGAAAAAAAAGCTATTATCGAGATAATAGCTTTATGTTCGTTCTATTTTTCTTCTGGTTTTATTTCATTCGGATTCAAAATATCAAATAAAATTAGCATTAACGTGATCCATACAGGAATCATCAATACCGATTCTTTAAAACCTTGATCCCACATGATATATAAAACCACACCAATAAAGATAATCACCACAAAGTTACTCATTGGAGCCCATAGAGCAGGGTATTTACTGGTTTGATTGGTTAAGCGTAATGCACGTTTAAATTTTAAGTGGGTCAAAGTGATCATTAACCAGTTGAGTACTAAGGCGCCTACAACCACATACATCAAATGACTTAATGCGTCTTCTGGCAAATAGTAATTTAACGGCACACAACCTAAAATCAAGAACGCAGAAAGTAGGACTGATGGAATAGGTACGCCGTGTTTATTGGTTTTGGTAAAGATTTTAGGTGCATTTCCTTGCTTGGCTAAGCCATAAAGCATACGGCTATTGGCATACATACCACTGTTATATACAGAAAGTGCTGCGGTCAAGATAATGAAATTCACCAAGTGGGCTGCCCATGCGATCCCAATCATACTGAAAACCATGACGAATGGACTTTTGTCTAAACCACCAAAATTTAACTGATTCCAAGGCACCAATGATAAAAGAATGATCATTGAACCCACATAAAAAATCAAAATACGAGGCACAACTTGATTGATTGCTTTCGGAATGGTTTTTTCAGGATCTTTTGCTTCAGCCGCAGCCATACCAACTAATTCGATTCCGCCAAATCCAAACATGAGGAAAGCCAGCATGAAGAATAACCCTTCAAATCCATTGGGGAAGAAGCCACCATGCGACCATAGATTTGAAAAAGCGATACCGGATGTAACATCTGCGGTAAGTATCAGATAAATACCGAAAACAATCATGGCAATAATTGCAGTGACTTTAACAATAGATAACCAAAACTCTGATTCACCGTAGAATTTAACATTTCCTAAGTTGATGAGTGTAATCAGCACAAAGAAAAACAGTACCGAAATCCAATTGGGGATTTCAGGCCACCAATAGTTGATATATTTACCTACAGCCGTGAGTTCTGTCATTGCGACCAGAACATAAAGCATCCAGTAATTCCAGCCCGTCAAAAATCCTGGAAATTTCCCCCAGTATTTATTGGCAAAATGACTAAAAGAACCCGCAACAGGTTCATGAACAATCATTTCCCCCAGTTGACGCATAATTAAAAAAACGATCAAACCGCCTATTGCATAACCCAAAATAATGGATGGCCCAGCTTTTTCGATGACATGTGCTGAACCCAAAAACAGTCCTGTTCCAATAGCGCCACCCATGGCAATCAATTGAATATGACGATTTTTAAGTCCACGTTGTAACTGTGTAGACTCGTTGCTCAATGTATATAGCTCTATTTATACGAATTTAAATATTGTAATAGATTGGTTACTTTTAGCCTAGTATCGGATTGATTTATAAAGGAGAACTGCAAAGTCAAAAAACAGTATCTTCAAGTTTTTGTTTAATTTTCAATGCAATAAGTTTTATTTTAGCTTTTTAAATTTATATTTAATCTGGTGGATATTTATTCAATTTTCATTTTTTTATTTCATACTTAAGTCAATCAATCCGTGTTTTTTCAAAAAAAAAGGGTAATATAAAACTGAATAATGATTCATTATTTTAGACAACAAAGATAATTGAAAGGAATGCGATAAAATGAGTTTTGCACCGCAAATCAAAATCCCTGCAACCTATATGCGTGGGGGGACCAGTAAAGGCGTGTTCTTTAGGTTGGAGGACTTGCCGGAACGCGCGCAAACAGCTGGACAAGCACGTGATCAATTGTTACTTCGAGTGATCGGTAGTCCAGATACTTATGGAAAGCAAATTGATGGCATGGGTGGTGCAACATCAAGTACCAGTAAAACGGTGATTTTGTCAAAGAGTTTACAACCTGAACATGATGTAGATTATCTTTTTGGACAAGTTTCAATTGATAAAGCATTTGTGGATTGGAGCGGTAACTGCGGAAATCTCACTGCTGCGGTAGGTTCCTTTGCAATAAGTAATGGTTTGGTCGCAGCAGATCGAATTCCTGAAAATGGTATTTGTACTGTTCGTATATGGCAGGCGAATATTCAAAAAACGATTATTGCACATGTTCCTGTAAGTCATGGTCAAGTTCAAGAAACCGGAGACTTTGAGCTAGATGGTGTAACCTTTCCTGCGGCAGAGGTACAAATTGAATTTTTAGATCCTGCGGACGATGGCGAAGATGGCGGAGCAATGTTTCCAACAGGCAATGTGGTTGATACTTTAGATGTGCCAGAAATTGGTACATTCCAAGCCACTTTAATCAATGCAGGAATTCCAACAATTTTCTTAAATGCAGAAGAGATTGGTTATACAGGCACAGAACTACAAGATGATATTAATGCTGATAGTGCCGCTTTAGCGCGTTTTGAAAAAATTCGTGCTTATGGTGCATTGAAAATGGGCTTAATTCAGCACATTAGTGAAGCTGCAAATCGTCAACATACTCCGAAAGTGGCATTTGTGTCTAAGCCTAAAAGTTATACTTCTTCAAGTGGTAAACAAGTGACACAATCAGATACAGATTTACTGGTTCGTGCACTGTCAATGGGTAAACTTCATCACGCAATGATGGGAACAGCAGCGGTAGCAATTGGTACGGCGGCAGCTATTCCACAAACCTTGGTGAATTTGGCTGCTGGAGGTGGTGAGCGCGAGGCAGTACGCTTTGGTCATCCGTCAGGAACGCTTCGAGTGGGCGCACAAGCTTTAAATGAAAATGGTCAATGGGTTGTAAAAAAAGCCATCATGAGTCGTAGTGCACGAGTGCTTATGGAAGGTTGGGTGCGTATTCCTGCGGATAGTTTCTAATCTCTTTTAAGATTTAAAGCTTTATCGATTGGTCTAATTCATTTCGACAAAAAACCTTGCTTATGCAAGGTTTTGTTATTTTGTGACGTTTGTCGTCAATTGTATTATTTTTGAGTGGTGTATTGCATAATATTAATTATATTATATAGAAACTTATTTTATTGAATGCTTTTTCTACGTATTCAATCTTGTATTTAGAGGTGAATTCAACGCTGATTTCACTTTATTCAAAAATAAATCAGCTTTGAGGTGGTGTATGGAACAAGAGCTTATAAAACTACAAGCTAGCCTTGAAAGTTTGAAAGTTTTTGAATATTTACAAGATATAGATAAATTGCATTTGGTTTCGTTTATCTCGCAGATTCCTTTACCGATCGCTTTGCTTGATCAAGAAGCACGCTTTTTAGGTGTGAATCAAAAGTTTGCGGACATTTATGAAAGTGATGCACTGTATTTGTTTGATAAGTTGCTAAATACATTTTCCACAGTGGTTTTTGCCCATTTTAATGAAGCAATGCGCCATTTTGCAAAAAATCAAAATGATTTTGAGCAGGAATTTTATGTCAAAGGAAAATTCTATCTCTCTTATTTTAAAGCAATTCGTAATCAAGATAATGAAATTGAAAGGGTTGTGGTGGTTTGCTCTGATATCACGCGGTTAAAACGACGTGAAAATGTTTTATTAAATAATAATCGAAAGTTACATAATCACCTTTATTTGGATTTAGTGACAGGCTTACAAAATGCTTTTGCTTTTGATCATTACCTAAGTGAAAAATGGAAAAAGAATCAGCAAACAACAATTTCGTTCATTAAAATTGATTTAGATGACTTTAAGCGTTTTAACCAACTCAACAGTTATACTGCTGGAGACGATATTTTAATTCGGTTGGGCGCTGTACTTAGTGAAGCCATCAGTCAAACTGAAGCACAGATTTTTCGTTTAAATTCAGCAAGTTTTGTGGTTGCGATAGCGCAGTTGACTGAGTGGGCAGTCATGACACTTGCTGAAAGATTTAGATTTGCCATTACCGAAGAAAAAATATTTTTTGGAAAAAACGATGAATATCTAACGGCATCTATCGGGATTGTGCATTTAGATCCAGAACATCAAAATGTAGAAGTTGATGTTAAAAAAGAACTCGATTTCGCTGTTCGTTACGCAAAGAAAAAAGGCAAAAACTCCTTATTTTTATTTAAAAATTTAGGTTTGGATTAAATAAAGCTTTAGTTCTGTATTTCGCATATATGTATGCCAATAAATGGGTGAGAATTATAATCACTCATAGTAGAATGTCTCTGACTCATCCAATATATCCATTTTTTTGAAACTTGATTTCTAGTTTTAAAAAATTGTGCAAAACGAGGCAGATGTGACTTCAATTCCCCATGTAAATGCAGAAATTTTACAACAGGCACAAGTGCAAATTCAGCAAGATTTACAAACAGCTTTAGATGCTTTTTCTTTGCCTGAACCATTAAAATCAGCTGTGCATCATACTGTGATGTTAGGGGGAAAACGGGTTAGACCTGCTTTAAGTTATGCAACATCTCAATTAAAAGCTGATAATCCAAATTTTGCAGCGGTGCGACGAGCAGCAGTGGCAATTGAATTTATACATTGCTATTCATTGGCACATGATGACTTACCTTGCATGGACAATGATTTATTACGTCGTGGACAACCGACATGTCACGTCGCTTTCGGTGAGGACACTGCATTATTGGCAGGTGATATATTGCAATCCATGGCATTTGAGGTTTTAGGGAGTCGGCTTTTCGATCAAGGACAAACAGTAGATCAAGCCATTATTCTCAAGCAAATGCAGATTTTGGCAACAGCCAGTTCAAAAATGGTGTGTGGGCAGGTTTTAGATTTACAGGCTGAAGGCAAACATGTTGATCAGGAACATCTGGAAAATATTCATCGTAATAAGACAGGTGCACTCATTCAGGCAGCAATTATGATGGCTGCTGTGACCATTTTTTCAGGAACGGATCAGGCGATTCCGCAACTGCGTCAGTATGGTCAAGCGATCGGTTTAGCCTTTCAAGTACAAGACGATATCTTAGACGTTATTTCGGATACTGAATCTTTAGGAAAAACGGCAGGCAAAGATGAGCAAGTAGATAAATCAACTTATCCTGCGTTAATGGGTTTGGAAAATGCTCAAATTTATGCGCAACAATTACATGATCAAGCATTTAAAGCACTTGCTTATTTTGGAGAAGATGCTAAAGAGCTCAACCAAATTTCACAATTCTTGCTGGCTCGAAAAAGCTAACGGAAATATTTAAAGAGCAAGATACATCAATACTATAGTCGTGATAATTCAGCGCAGATAAAGCATTAAAATTCCCCCTTTATGAAAAGGGGGGATAGGCTTAAACAGATTCTTTGTAAATTGCATCCGCTTTTTCAAAACGTTCAATCATATCTGTTGAAGGTGCTTTGCTGATCAAGCTAAATAAAATAATGGTGATAAAAGAACAAATAAAGCCTGGAATAATTTCATAAATACCAGTTGTTGCAAATACTGGAATATTTTTCCAAAGGATCACTACAAGCGCACCCACAATCATACCTGTAAGAGCGCCAGATAAAGTCATCCGTTTCCAGAAAACAGAAAGAATAATCAATGGACCAAATGCAGCACCAAAACCAGCCCAAGCATAAGCGACTAAACCTAAAACCTTCGCCTCAGGATTACTGGCAAGAACAATAGCAAGAACAGCAATCAGTAAAACCATTAAACGACCTACCCAGACCAGTTCTTTTTGAGATGCAGTCTTACGAATAAATGCTTTGTAAAAATCTTCTGTCAAAGTGCTTGAACACACCAATAACTGGCAACTCAGGGTACTCATGACAGCAGCAAGAATAGCCGCTAAAACGATACCTGCAATCCATGGGTTAAATAGAATTTTAGTTAATTCCATAAATACCGTTTCAGGATTGGCATTGACCGTTGCCGCTAATTCAGGATGCATTTGGAAGTAGGCAATCCCAAAGAAACCAGCAGCAACTGCACCGCCTAGACAAAGTGTCATCCAAGTCATACCAATACGACGTGCATTTGGGATTGATTTCACCGAATCTGCTGCCATAAAGCGAACCAGAATATGAGGTTGCCCAAAATAGCCTAAGCCCCATGCTAAAAGTGAGATGACAGCAATACCACTCAAATCTGTAAATAAACTATAGGCTTGAGGGCGTGCTGCGTCTAATGCTGCATTTACTGTAGTCATATCACCTAAACTGAGTATGGTGACAATCGGGGTCAGTAATAATGCAAAAATCATCAATCCTGCTTGAATGGTATCTGTCCAACTGACAGCAAGAAATCCGCCAATAAATACGTAACTGATTGTCGCAATAGCACTGATCCAAAGTGCCGTACTGTAAGACATGTTGAACATGCTTTCGAATAAACGCGCACCTGCCACCATGCCAGAAGCACAATAGATGGCAAAGAAAATAAGAATCACAACAGCAGACACAACCCTTAAAATCTTTTTATGATCATTAAAGCGATTTGAAAAATAATCGGGAAGTGTAAGTGAGTTATTTTGAATTTCAGTGTGGACACGCAAACGACCTGCAACCAGTAACCAGTTCAGCCAAGCGCCCATGATTAAACCAATGGCGATCCACATTTCAGATAGACCTGATAAATAAATTGCACCAGGTAAACCCATCAGCAACCAACCGCTCATATCAGATGCACCTGCAGACAATGCAGTAACAAAACTGCCTAAACGACGTCCACCTAAAATATAATCATCAAAACTGGTTGTGGCGCGATAAGCGACTAAGCCAATGATGACCATTGCAACTATATAAAATAGAAAGGTAATTAACGTGGGGTTAAGGGAGCTCATACGATATCCATATACGTGGAAAGATTCAGATTCAAGGTGGAATCTAAAATAACGTGAAATTTAACCACAAATTACAAAAAAATGCTGATCATTTCTTATACGTTAAAACAGAGTGCTAAATTTCGAAGGCAAAAAAATAGGTAACCTTAAGATTACCTATTTTGACTTTGGGGATGAGGGAGTTAATTATTTCTGCCCATAACACCACGAATGGTATTCATAATGTCGGCTGGCAACACAACTGTTTTAGCATTATTAGATTTCGCCATATCTTGCATCGCTTTTACATATTGCTCACCAAGTAGATAGGCAACAGGAACTTCTTTGTCACCAACGGCAGAGGTGACCATTTCAATCGCACGTTGAGATGATTCAGCAAGAACAACTTGTGCTTCTGCATCACGACGAGATGCTTCTAAACGACCATCTGCTTCTAAAATAGCAGCTTGTTTTTCACCATCTGCTTTAGTCACTGTTGCTCGACGTTGACGTTCAGCGGCAGCTTGAGCCTCCATGGCAGCTTGCATGGTATGAGAGGGTTGAATATCCTGAATTTCTACAGTTTTGAGGGTAATTCCCCAATCTGAAATATCATCTGAAATCGCTGCTTTTAATTTTGCTTTGATGTGATCACGCGAAGACAAAGCATCATCTAAATCCATTTCACCAACGATTGAACGGAGTGAAGTTTGTACAAGATTTTGAATTGCCCATGTATAGTTTTCAATACCATAGACTGCTTTCTCAGGTGTCGTCAGGTTGATATATGCAACAGCATTCATCACCAAAACAGCATTATCACGAGTAATAACTTCTTGTGACGGGATATCTAAAACGATATCTTTGGTTGTGACTTTATAAGCAACTTCATCGACATAAGGGATGACGAAGTTTAAGCCAGGGCTTAAAGTAGAATGATATTTACCTAAACGTTGTACAATCCATTTGTAACCTTGAGGGACAATACGAACCCCCTTAAAAATGGTTACAGCAACGAATACAAATAAGACTAAAACAACAATAGAACCAAAACCCATTTAATTTTCCTCTTTATTCTTCATTATTGAGATGATGAATGTAGCTGTACAACTAAATCATTACCTAAAATATCTGTCACACGTACACGGTCACCCACTTGTACAGGTGATAGGGTACGGCAGTTCCATTCATCAGAACCTAAAACAGGCATCGGAAAGCGCACGCGAATCTGATCATGACTGAGTCCAGTTTGAATGACCATACCGGTTTGTCCAATCGTTGCTTCACGCGGAAGCCCAGCTTTGGTTTTATCTATAGAAAGTGGTTTGACGAATTTAAACCAAGCGACAGTACAGATGATGGATAAGATAATCCAACACACGACTTGTAAGGCAAAGCTCATACTTGGAAACAGCCAAAACAAAATACTGACCACAACTGCAGCGATACCAAACCACAAGGCAGCAAATGCAGGTAGAATAAGTTCAGATAAGATCAGCAATATGCCAAGTACAAACCAATGCCACGGTTCAAAAATAAAGTCCATAATCTACCCTGGTGATTATCATTGGTATAGATGACGAATCATCTCTACCAATGTAGCAGATCATTTTAATACTGCATATAAAAACGTATTTATTCTTATATTCAATTAGGATGAAGCGAAGTATTTCATGATCCAGTTAAAACTTTGCTCGTGGCGCAGGTTTTAAAGCAGCAGGGGATTTTTTAAAGTTTGAGATCGCATTCTGAATTGCAATAATTTTACCCTGTGCGGCTTTTTCACCTTCTAAAATTGCCTGATTACTTGATTTAAGGTCAAGTGTTCCTAAATGCCCAACTTTAGGTTGTATCACAATATTGGCTTGAGCCAATTCATTATTGATACTTTGTTGCCCCATGATATTAATGGTTTGATCTAATAATCCCCACATATTCATTGGCTGACTACCACTCGGTCGAGCAGAAATATCAACAGCGATGACAATATCCGCGCCCATATCACGCGCAGTTTGTACTGGAATAGGACTTACTAAGCCCCCATCAACATATTTGGTGTTTCCAATTGTCGCTGGCACAAATACATTGGGAATACTACAAGAAGCACGGACAGCCTGACCTGCATTGCCCTTAATAAACTCTGCTTTCTTGCCGTTGTCTAAACGAGTTGCGACAGCTGCAAAACGAATCGGAAACTGTTCGATCGGTTTATTGGCGACATTGCGATTAACATAATCTTGTAGTTTTTGACCAAGCACGATGCCTTGGCTACTTAAAGTTAAATCACGTAAATCAGATTCTTTTAATTGTTGGGCAATTTGTTGCATTTGATAAGGGGTTTTACCACTGGCATAGATGCTACCAACAAAGCTCCCTGCACTGGTGCCTGTTACAATTTTTGGCTTTATCCCATGAGATTCTAAAACCTTAAGTACACCAATATGAGCAAAACCTTTTGCACCGCCGCCGCCAAGTGCAATGGCAATAACAGGTTCACGAGCCTTAATTGCTGTGGTTTGGGTTGGAGTTTTTGCTGTCTTGTCACAGCCAACGAGGGCTAGACCCAATAAGCCTATAAAACCAAGTTGTTTAACACGCATGGGAATTACTTTTGTCAAAAATATATGCTGCACATCTGAACAGATTGCATCTTTTTTTTCTAGCCATTTTTCCATAGTTTTTGTAAAGGAAGTGATAATAAATGCGGACGTTTAGGTGAAAAGTTTCCTTTAAAACGCGCTAAAATATCATCTAAATCTTTGTCATAGTCACCTGTAGGCTGTAGTGTGCCTAAGCAATGAATACGTTTTTTCTCATAATCTAATGAAAAGACAGCAATTGGAATACCCGCACCCATGGCGATATGATAAAAACCGCTTTTAATCTTTTCTGCTCTTTTTCGGGTGCCCTCAGGTGCAATTGCAATCCAGATTTTTTCCTGTTGTTGAATCACTTTGATAATTTGCTGTGTCAGCCCATGTGGAGAGTCGCGATGAACGGGAATAACACCAATCCACTCAAAAAGAGATTTCAATGGCGTTTTAAACAGGCTGTCTTTGCCAAAAATGGTGACTTTAACACCAATCCCTAACATCGCAAGAAAGGCATATAAACCATCATAGTTTGATGTATGGGGAGCAATAAACACCACGGCTTTAGGTAAGTTCGGAAACTCACCCTCAAAACCCCAGCCTTGAACCAAGTAAAGGTTTTTAAATATATTGCGACTGGTGGTATTGCCACGCTGGGGCACTTGATCGGGTATATTTGGAAAATTCTGTGACATCGTATTTTTATGTGACTGCTCTTGTATTGGTATTCATTTTTTGCTTAATACAACATAGACATCCATCCATTGGATATCCGCAAAATGTAAATATTACAAAATTTGCAAATTAAAGCAATATATCAAATTTAAAGTGTTCAATCATTGCAGGTGAGTCAATGTTGATGATTCTTGAGTCGAGTTAGCATGCCATATCATTATTTATTGTTATTCTCTTTATATTGGGCTCAAGGTTTACCTGTGGGATTTATGACCCATGCGTTGCCAGTGATCTTACGTGCTCAAGGTGTTTCATTGGCTCATATTGGCGGTTTTGGACTGTTAATGGCACCATGGGCAATTAAAATTTTATGGGCACCTTTGGTGGATCGTTATGGACATCACCAAGCAGGGCATTATCGTAGTTGGATTATTCCCACCCAGATTTTAACCATTGTCATTCTGGTTATTTTATCTTTCTTACCGATTCAATCTTTAAATGAACCACGGTTTTTATTTCTGTTTTTTATTGCATTGCTGTGTATGAATAGCATCGGTGCAACTCAAGATATTGCTACTGACGGTTTGGCAGTAAGAATATTAAAAGAAGAACAGCAACATTTTGGTAATATGTTTCAGGTTATTGGTTCTCGCCTAGGGTTTATTGTAGGTGGTGGAGCAATTTTATGGGCAATGGATTGGCTCAGTTGGCAGATGACTTTTCTTATTTTGGCCGCTATCGTTGCTTGCAATACACTGCCAATTTGGTTTTATCAAGAACCTGAACATCTACGTATTGCCAGCAAAAAGACATCACATCAAACAAATATAGATCGCTTTGAATGGTTTAGAGATTATTTAAGGTATTTCTTTGAAAATAAAGAATTAACAGCATGGTTTTTTGTACTTTGCACAATCAAAGTTACAGATGGATTTGCAGGTCCAATCACTAAACCGTTATTGGTTGATTTGAAATTGAGCCTTTCTCAAATTGGTATTTACATTACAATGCTGGGCGCATTTTCTGCACTATGCGGCGCTGGGTTGGCAGGATTGTTTTTAAAGAAAATAAAACGTCATCAAGCCTTATTGTTATTTTCTGTCTTGAAATTAATCAGTTTAGCAGGTTTCGTTTGGTTGGCAGTTTTATATGAACAAGCCGTTCCTGTTGCGCCGTGGATAATTTATCTGATTAATGCTTTAGAAGACATGTTTGCTGCAATGTTATTGGTGGTGATTTTAACCTTGGTAATGCAGTATAGCCGAAGCGAATATGCTGGAACTGATTTTACTTTTCAAGTTTCAATCATGGCAAGCATCAGTGGAGTCCTATATACAGTAAGTGGAATGATTGGAGATCAACTGGGGTATTTAAAATTCTTAAGTTTAATTTTACTTGTAGGTATGTTTTGTTTAATTCCAATTATATATTGGATGAGAAATATGTATGAAAAGTAATATTATTTAGATAAACAGTATTATTCTCGATTAAGATATTGATTATTGTTTTAAATTTTCTTATTTTAAAATGAATTTAAATATCAACTTAAACAATAGCATTTTATTTATGATTTAGAGGTCATTATTTTACATTACATTTAGATAAGACAAAAATTACTTTTTTGTCAATTTTAAAAGTATAGAAATTAATTCCTGTATGATTTTTTTATTGGCTCATTCTTTTGACACCGAAGAATGAGCCAATCCAAATTGAATGGGCAGAATTGATTATCTATTAGGTTATAAAATAATATGTAACAACCATTATAAATATTTATTCTAGTTTGAATTTCTCAAATAATGAGAAATTTTAAGGGATTAAAATTTGAGATTAATGCTGTTAGGTACTCAAAGAATGCTTTTAAGTTCAATTTAAGCTTCATTTTTTAACTTAAGGTCATTGAAGAGAGTATTGCTACAGTAATGTCTAATTTAATACAACGTATCAAACAACGAGAAGTCTCCATTTCCCTCACTGCCTTTAATTTTATTGTTGCAGTCTGGTTAGGGCTATGCCTGAACTTTGGTTTTCTGGGCAAAGTTCAAGCGCTTACTCCTTATCAAGGTATAAAAGCCCAGCTCTTTTTGATTGCTACAGCTTTAGTATTGATTGCTTTATACAATCTATTACTACAGCTCTTAGATTGGAAATGGACCGCAAAATTCTTTGCAATCATTCTGGTATTTATTGGTGGTTTTAGTGCCTATTTTGTCAATTCATTGGGTGTGATAATTTCACCTGATCAAATTCAGAACATGGCACAAACTGATTCTGGTGAAGTTGCAGACTTGCTCTCTTTTCAATTTTTTGCATGGACCGTTAGTTTTGTTATTTTACCTATTCTTTTGATTTTATGGATCCGTATTAAACCAGAAAAAATAAGCAAGATTGTGCTTTTTAAAGGGCTTAATATTGTGGGTTCTTTAGCTGTTATTGGTGGATTATTATTTGTATTCTATGTCGATTATGCAGCTATTTTTCGTGAGCATCGTGATCTAAAAGGTATGATTTCACCTCAAAACACAGTGGCTTCAACGCTTTCATATTTCCATAAAAAAGCACCTAAAAAGAATTTGCCTTTGATTCGTTATGGTGAAGATGCACATATCGTTGAGGATATTGCTTTACAGCATAAACCCAAATTGATGGTTTTGGTGGTGGGTGAAACAGCACGCGCAGAAAGTTTCGCGTTAAACGGTTATGCTAAAAATACCAATCCCGAACTATCTAAGCAGGCGAATATTATTAATTTTTCTCAAGTTAGTTCATGTGGTACTGCAACAGCTGTATCAGTACCTTGTATGTTTTCAGGTATGCCACGTGTAAATTATGATGAGCAACTTGCGAGTCACCGAGAAGGATTATTGGATATTGCACAACGTGCAGGGTATAAGGTGACTTGGATTGATAATAATTCAGGCTGTAAAGGTACCTGTGATCGTGTTGAGAAGTTTGTTATTCCTCAAGAATTAGAAAAGAAATGGTGTCAAGGTGGTGAGTGTCTAGATGGTATTTTGGTTGATAGTTTAAATGTATATCTCAAGCAATTACCTAAAGATGACAAACAGCCTCATTTGATTGTTTTACACCAAATGGGCAGTCATGGACCAGCTTATTACAAGCGTGCGCCGAATGAATTTAAGAAATTTAAACCAACCTGTGAAAGCAATGCGATTCAAGGGTGCTCTTCAACTGAATTAATCAACACTTATGATAATTCGATTGTCTATACTGACCATATTTTGAATCAAGTGATTGAAAGCTTAAAGCAGCAAGACAACTATCGAACTGGTTTCTGGTATTTGTCTGATCATGGTGAGTCTACAGGTGAGCGTGGCATGTATTTGCATGGCGCACCTTATGCAATTGCGCCTACTCAACAGACTCATGTCCCGATGTTCATGTGGTTTTCAGAGAACTGGAAAGCTGCATCTGCAAAACAAATTAATTGTTTAACTCAACAAAAAGCAGCAAAATTGAGTCAAGATAATTTATTTCCAAGTCTTTTGAGTTTATTGAATATTCAAACTCAGGTGATTGATCAAAAGAACAATATGTTGCACCAATGTGCAGTGAACAGTTGATTGAAAGGACATAGAGCATGACCAAAATTTTAATGATAGAAGATGATTTTATGATTGCAGAATCATCGAAAACATTGTTGAAATACCAAGGCTTTGATGTTGAATGGGTCAATAATGGCTTAGATGGTTTAAAACTCATCTCAGAAAAACAATTTGATTTGGTTTTACTCGATTTAGGCTTGCCAATGATGGACGGAATGCAAGTTTTAAAGCAAATTCGTCAACGTTCAGGTTTACCTGTACTGATTATTTCAGCACGTGATCAATTACAAAATCGTGTTGATGGTTTAAACCAAGGTGCAGATGATTACTTGATTAAACCTTATGAATTTGATGAGCTGGTAGCGCGTATTCATGCATTATTACGCCGTTCTGGAGATGCTACAAAAGAGGTGATGGGGCAGTCATCAAACTTGTTAAAGAATGGTGAGATTGTTTTAGATGTTGAACAACATATCGCAACATTGAAAGGTGAGCCAGTTGAGCTGTCTAATCGAGAATGGGCAATTTTGATTCCACTGATGACGCATCCCAATAAAATATTTTCTAAAGCAAATTTAGAAGATAAATTGTATGCTTTTGATAGTGAAATCAACAGCAATACGATTGAAGTTTATGTTCATCACATCCGTTCAAAATTAGGTAAAGATATTATTCGTACAATTCGTGGTTTAGGCTATCGTTTGGGGCAAGCACATAAAGCAGAATAATATGGGAACTGCATTTTCTCTAAGAAAGCGTTTAATTCGTTATACCTCTATCTTTAGTATTTTATTGGGCTGCGTATTAATTTTTTCAGCTTATAAAATTTCTTTAGAAGAAATTAATGAAATTCTTGATGCACAAATGGTTTATTTGGCGGAGCGGGTTGAACTTAACCCTCGACCTATTCAAAGCCATTTTGATGAGCATAAGCGCTATCATGAGGAGGATCTATTTATAGATGTGTGGTCTTATGCAAAACCTCAACAGGTTCCAAACACCCCTCATCATGTGATTATTGAGCCTAAGCAGAAAGCTGGGTTTTATAGTCAAGAGACCGCAAATGGGACATGGATTACCTATATTTTACCGACAGCGAACTTTCAGATTCAAATTAGTCAACAGGAAAAAGTCAGAGAGCATTTGGCTTTAGAACTTGCAGGAAGCATGTTTTTGCCTTATTTGTTGATTATTCCATTTGCTTTATTGGGCTTGGTCTATATTATTCGCCGCAGCTTAAAGCCTTTAGAAGACTTTAAATCTGAATTGGCAAAGCGTGATTCTAACTCGTTGGTGGCGATTCAAAATGCGCATTATCCAGAAGAATTATTACCTACCATTCAGGAAATGAATCATTTATTTGAGCGGATTTCTGAAGCACAACAAGAGCAGCGGCAATTCGTAGCGGATGCTGCGCATGAACTCCGAACCCCCATAACAGCATTGAATTTACAAACTAAAATTTTAATGAGCCAATTTCCTGAAGAGGAAAATCTAAAAAACCTCAGTAAAGGTTTAGCACGTATGCAGCATTTAGTGACGCAGTTACTTGCTTTGGCGAAACAAGATGCTTCGCTGAATCATGAAGTGCAAGTCACGCAATTTAAACTGAATGATGTTGCACTCAATTGCGTCGAGCAATTGATGAATCTAGCGATGGAAAAAGATATTGATTTGGGTTTTATACGTAATGAAATTGTTGTGTTAAAAAGCGTAGAACATAGCCTTCATTCAATTATTTTTAATTTAATTGATAATGCAATTAAATATACACCTGTCTCAGGAATGATTAATATTTCAGTCTTTGCCGATATCCATGATTTTGCTTATGTTTTAATTGAAGACAGTGGTCCAGGCATAGACACAGAGATGTATGATAAAGTGTTAAAACGTTTTTATCGTGTGCATCATCACTTAGAGGTGGGAAGTGGTTTAGGTTTGTCGATCGTGGATAAAGCCATACAGCATTTGGGTGGCGAGCTATTACTTTCTCGCAGCGAGGAATTAGGCGGTTTAAGTGTTTTGGTTAAAGTACCTGTTCAACTCAATATTAAACCTATCGAATAATCTCAAATTCCTCAATAAATGAACCATGTCCTTTTAAATCAAAGGAAGTGGTTCATTCTTTTTCATATACTGGAAAAATGTCAGGCATTTATGCATTCTTCGCCCATCACTCCCTAATTTTTCTAAACTAAAATTTGCAACCCAATTCAGTTTGTTCCCAATTCGACAGATTTCATTATACTTCGATTTGCATGGGTAGATTTCAGCAATAAAAATATCACACGCTTGTGCAATTTCATCATCATTGAAACGGAATGCTGTTGAAAAAATAAAACATAACCAATCACGAATTTGGCAAGTTTCTAGATCTAGCATTTCGCCTGGGTCTGTTTCAAAGTCGATAAAAGTAAATTCTTTGTGGCGATTGACTAAAATATTGCGCGCAAAAGCTTCGCTGAGATAACTTCCTTTCTGGTGAACTGCTTGAATTGCTGAAATTGCTTCACGAAAGAATTCTAATTTTTTCGCTGTATTCCCCTCCATTCTAATCAATGCTTGGTCAAGTTGCATGACCTGATCACCAGCGTCTTCAATCAATAGACCTTGAGAGCAATTCGCTAAAATCTGAGGTGTGGGAATACCTAATGACTGTAATTCAGTGAGACGATGAACTTCACAATAAATTGACTTACTCCCACCATAGTTAGGAATTGGAGTTAAAGCTTCAATATTAAGAATGCGTGCAACCCATTTTAATGGCATATAAATCCATGCAGAGTGTCGTTCTGAAGCTTTTTTAAGCCACACTTTGCTGTTATCCAATTGATAAGGTTGGATATTTGAGTCTTGAGCTTTAAGGGTATTACGGAGAAATTTAGAAAAATTACTCATATTTACACGCATAACATTACTAAATTGTTTTGAGTATAATCAAAATATATTAAATTGTAAAAATTAAGATTAGTTTAATAATTTAATATTTAAATTTTGTAAAATTTCAGCCTTTTGAATTATTCATTTGATCTCTTCCATTAATTAAAAATGATCGTATCCAATGAACTTTATGGTTTTTATACAAATTACTAGAAACCTTAGTGAGTCTCTATTTTATATTGTTGAGTTATAGACGGTCTTTCTATAATGGTGATATGGATGTTGCTATGTTGAATAAGGAGCGTGAACAAAGCAAAGCACTGTTTTGTTTGCAGCGCAAGAATGCCGTTGAACAAAAAATGGTTGAGAAAAGTGAAGCATCACCTGCGCAAATTTATTTAAACTTTAGCTGTAAAGTGTGAAAATGAAAGTTTAAAATCTTTCAATAATATTTTTATCACATTGATTTTATTGATTAAGAAAAATTATATTTTACTCAATGCGTTTTAACAGATTGACTATAATGTATAAATATTAAAATTTATGATGATTTAGAACAGCCAAAGAGTCATCCTGCGACCTTGACCCTATAACGAAAAGTTGTTATTGGATTGCGGTTCTAAATTTATTATAGAAAATACGATAGACCAATAAATTAAACGTATAAATAATCCAACCTGTCCAAAGATTATGGCTAAGGAAATGTGCTCCACGCATCATTTGTCCCCAACCTGTAATAAAGCCAAGAACAAGCCCTAAACATAAGAAAAAATAGGCGATTTTAGGATTCGATTTTCTAAAAACAAAAAATCCTGTGAGCAGTGAAAAACCTGTACTTGCATGACCACCTGGAAAACAATGACCTTGGGTTGCAGAAAAATCCCAAACATAACCAAATGCAGTAGATTCGGTCATCGACCATGGACATGCATGTGCTGAGTGTGATTTTAATAATCCAATCAAAACAGTAGATAAAACACTGACCCAAAATAAATAACCAAGTTGCCATTTAAAGGCTTTGAGTTGATCAAACTTAAAAGAAGCAATCCATGAGAGTAGGATAATGACAAAAAAACCAATGACCAAATGTTTAATCAATTTATGATTGATTTCTACTAAAAACCAGTTATTTTTTAATGGAAAATTTCCAGCAGAATCTATCCAAGGGTGGATCAACTGCATATCAATTGCACCACCAACCGGGAACATGAATAATAATATTAAAAATAGTATTCCCAATAATAAACTGTTTTTTAAAAAGAATTTATGCGACTCTAAAAAAGGCATGAAAAGGATCACTCAGTTGAATCATTTTAATCGTTTGCTATTAGAAAAAAATAAACTTAAATCAGACTTAATTAACCAACTCATTAAAAGAACTGACGAGTTTGATGTCTGTTCATAATAAAAATGATTCAGCTTTAAGTGATTATCATTCTACTTATTATTCCAGTAAAAAGTCTCTTAAAATAGCAATCCATCATAATGAAATATTGATGATAAATAATGGGCATGGAGATTAATTTATTGTCATTTAAATAAAATATAAAAAAGCGGCTGCGAAAGCCGCTAAAAAAGAAAAATAGAATAAAATGTTAAATATTAAAACATCGCATCCTCAGAGTTTGCTGAAATTTTATGTATGGATAAATCTGCTCCACGAAATTCATCTTCTTGTGATAGGCGAATACCCATAGTGACTTTGAGTATACCATAGACAGCAAATCCACCTGCAAGCGCAAGCAAAATGGCAAGCAGTGTACCAATGATTTGTGAGATCATGGATACGCCTCCGATTCCTCCCAACCATTGTTGTCCGAATAGCCCAACAGCAATGCCACCAAAAGCACCGCATACCCCATGCAAAGGCCATACCCCTAAAACATCATCAACTTTAAGTTTGTTTTGTGTATAAGTGAACAATTTGACAAAAATAAAACCTGCACAGATACCAATGAGCAGCGCACCAATTGGATGAACGACATCTGAACCAGCACAGATTGCAACTAAGCCAGCCAATGGACCATTATGTAAAAAGCCAGGATCTTCTTTGCCAAAGAAATTTGCAGAAAGTGTACCGCCGACCATCGCCATCAGTGAATTAATCGCAACTAAACCTGAAATGGCATCAACACGTTGAGCACTCATCACGTTAAAGCCAAACCAACCAACAATTAAGATCCAAGAACCTAATGCCAGGAAGGGAATTGAAGATGGTGGGTGTGCACTGACACGTCCATCTTTTTTATAACGCCCATTGCGTGCACCGAGGAGTAAAACTGCTGCCAATGCAATCCATCCACCCATAGCATGAACAACCACTGAACCAGCAAAATCATGAAATCCTGCACCAAATGTATCTGCTAACCATTTTTGCAATCCAAGGTTGCCATTCCAAGCAATGCCTTCAAAGAAGGGATAAACCAAAGCGACAATAAAAAGCGTAGCAATGGCTTGAGAGCGCATTTTTGCACGCTCTGCAATACCACCTGAAACAATTGCAGGAATAGCAGCAGCAAAGGTTAGCAAGAAAAAACAACGCATCAAATTGTAGCCGTGTTCAGCGGATAGCGTGGTGCCTGTATGGAAAAAATGCTGCCCATAAGCAATATAATAGCCAATAAAAAAATAGGCGATTGCTGAGATTGAAAAGTCAGTAATGATTTTACTGAGTGCGTTGACTTGATTTTTATGACGAACTGTTCCCAATTCTAAAAAAGCAAATCCTGCATGCATAGCGAGTACAAGCACTGCGCCAAGCAAAAGAAAGAGAAGATCAACGTTTTGCATATACGATTCTTTTTGGTGCTATATGTCACAAATTGGTTCAAGTATAACCAAGCAAATCTATTCGTGAAGTATCTGACTGTATGAAAAAATAGATCAAAAAATTCAAAATATTATTAAGACTCGATATAAAGCAAAAGCCTGCACTAAATTGGAATTATTGCACTAAGTTGATGCAATAACAAAACATAGCTTAATTTTTAAGACATTGATATTTATTAAGTTAATTTTTATGGTTGAATGTTGAGTGTTAAAAATAAAATTCGCACTTAAAAACAATCCGATCAGTTGTATCAATGAAATTCAAAAAAAGTCTTACTTTTGCACTGTAGGGCTTGAACATGCTTTGTTTTTGTATTCCAAACGATCCTTTTCAAATTTTTGTCCGTTCCATTTATACACGTTAAAACATTTTGATCCATCATTGATGGCAATATCTGGCCAACCATGTCTGCCTAAAGTTGAAAGAAATTCAGGTTGACCGCGACTATTAAAAATTCGAACCCATTTCCGATCAGTTTGTTGAGTGACAATATAAAATCCAATCCCTGTGTCGGCATAGCATCCAATACCACCATCTACCACAATTGCATCAGGG
The DNA here is from genome assembly GCF_001005515.1 of Acinetobacter sp. Ag2. Lineage (NCBI taxonomy): Bacteria > Pseudomonadati > Pseudomonadota > Gammaproteobacteria > Moraxellales > Moraxellaceae > Acinetobacter > Acinetobacter sp. Ag2. The sequence continues at coordinate 28,025 of NZ_LBNA01000043.1, read as the reverse complement.
CGACCATCTTTATTCAAATCACCATAATATGAAATATTGCCTAAACTACAACGGCTTTCCCAACCTAGATTGGTTTTTTTAAATTTTGCACTTTTAAAAATCTCTATTTGGATCTCTTCAGGTATTTTGGGAAGTGTGGCGTGACTCATTTGAGCCAACAATATGGACAGCATGCTTGAAATAAAAATTATGATATCTTTCATCGTTTTACCTAATTGTTTTGTGATTTGGTTATCATTATTTTTAAAATATGTATTTTAATCAAGCTTTTGTTGTGTAATGACAGGATTAATATAGGCTGAAAATAATTTCAACACTCAGTTTAATTTTTATCATTAATAATTTCATGTGCTTAGGAGGGTTTAGTGATATTTTTCAGAGTTGTAAGTAAATATTTGATATAGAATTAAAGAATGTTAATGATCAATATAAAAAGCATGATTTCTCATTTTTGCAGTTATTATTTTAAAACCGTAACCTGTTGCTTTGTACTCAGCTTTTTATCTCATTCACTTTTTGCTCAAACTACCCAATATAAAACTTATCGTTCTAAAGTACTGAACTGTGGTGATGCCACATTTCAAGTCATTTCACAATGTGATGATTCAATAGATGGAGCAGAATCAGGAAGTGCGGGGCAGATACGGGACTCTTGTTCATCCAGTCAATTGCTGATCAACTGGAAAGGACAACAGAAAGTTTTGAACTTCCCAATCACCACGCCACAACAGAAAAACTTCTTAGAACATAAAGGTTATCATTTTAACTCTGTTATTCAATTTGGTGATTGGGCACCACAGAGCTTGGCATGTGGTCAAGCACAAGGTATTACAGGTTATTTTGTGATTGTGAATCAAGCTACGACCAATAATATCAATCAAGAGTATCGTGGCAAAGGTTCATTGAGTGAAGCCCCTATTGTATTAAACCTGAATGGAAGCTTCACCAGTGATTCAATCAAACAAAAAATCTATATTTTGCAAGAACAAAATAAACTTAAAATTTCTAAAGTAATTAGTGCAAATGCGATTTTTGCCGATGAAGAATAGGATTAACACAGATAAATTCGTTTGATTCTATTGTTGTCTAAGAAGAAAACAGATGCGCCACAAGTTTCTTCAATCACATTCACCTGAACACCATCTCCTTTAAATTTTAGATAGTGTTTAGGATCAATTTGCTCATCAGCGATGATGTCTCCGTTTTCACCGAAGCGATATTTTTCATCAATATAGATACCTGTTTTTGGCGCAACTTCAAAGCGTCCAAAAATATCAAGATCTTCACCTTCTTCTTCACTTTTATAGTAATAAACCTTGTCGCTGTCGGAGATCCGAAATTCAAAAAGATATTTCATGCCTTTTTGATTTGGATTTTTCAATACACGAAAGGCATCTCGTTTGCCATCTCCATTAAGGTCAACCAATAAGGGGTGTTTTAAATAAGTCGTATCTATGTGATAGCCTTGTGACAGTGGTGTAGGATTATTGACCAGTTGCTCTGTTGCTGATTTGGTCGGTAATGTTTGAGCTGGAGTAACAGCAGGTTTAACTTGCTGTAGATTTTTTTGCACTGCCGTTAAGTCAGTTGCTTTATCTTCTATTGACGTGGCAGGCTTTTCATGACACCCAACAAGAAAAATGATTAAAGTTCCAAGAAAAAAATGATGATTCATGTGATTTAAGTAATTTATTTATTTTCGATACCTCAGATTCTATCTTAAAAATTGCTTTTGTGAGGTCAAATGTCCTAAATTGAGCTTAGATTGTATGGTTGTTAATTCACATTTACTTAGCTTGGTTGAACAGGTCAGTGGAGAATATTTTGATTGTTTCAAATTCTGATCAAATTGTATCTGTTGTGATTACCGGTGGAACTCGTGGAATTGGTTTAGGCTTAGCGGAAGCTTTTTTAAAGCTGGGTTGGTCAGTCATGATTTCAGCACGGAATAGTACTCAACTCAATCAAGTAGTTGCTGATTTAGGGGTACGTTATTCAGCTCAGCGAATTTGTGGCGTCTGTTGTGATGTGGCTCAGTATGAAGATCTCCAAAAATTATGGGATGAAACAATTTTAAAATTTGGTCAGGTCAATGTCTGGATCAATAATGCTGGTACGTGTAATGCGGCAAGAACCTTTATAGACATTACTTATACTGACATAGAAAATGTGATTAAAACCAATATACTTGGTACGATGCTGGGTTCACAAGTGGCGTTAAAAGGTATGGCTCAACAAGGTTTTGGGCAAATTTTTAATATGGAAGGTTGGGGCAGCCGTGGCGAATGGAGCGCAGGAATGACGCCTTATGCAACCAGTAAGCGGGCAGTTGCCTATCTAAATCATGCATTAAATAAAGAAGCCAAACAAAGCAATATTTTGATTGGTACCTTAAGCCCTGGAATGGTGGCAACAGATTTGTTGATTTCTTCTTGGCAACAAGGTGAAGTTAAAAACTGGCACAAAATGAAATGGCTATTTATGTTTGTGATCGACCCACCTGAGCAAGTGTGTGGTTATTTGGCAAAACGTATAAGCCAAAATAATAAGCGCAATGCGCGTATCGTCTGGATGACACCGTGGCGTTTGTTGCTTCGTTTTTTTCAACCTTATTATTGGAAAAGAAATCCTGTACAGGGGACAGCTTTGGATCAACTGAAAGAGTAGTGACTTTGCTGTGATACATTCTTGGAATGATATTGAAAGAGCATACTTCCACCCTCTCCTAAAAGGAGAGGGATCTCCATTGTGTATAGAATAATTATTTAATGAGCAATGAAATTATCCTCATGATTACAAACCTTATTGTGCGTGTTACAGATTTCATAAATGCCTAATTCATTACCATATTCATCTAGTTTGACGGCATATGCAGTTATCCAGAGTAAGAATTCTGAAAATACAAAACAATTCGCATGAGGAAAGTTTTCTAGACCTTTTAAGTCTTTTGTCGGTTTAAATTCAGTTAAAGAAAAGAACGAATAGCCCTCATCACCAAAATTGGCTTCACCTGTACCATTGAATAAAATAAAATATTCTTTAAAAATTTGTGGAAGTTTAACCTCGTATTTTTGTTCGAATTTTATTATTTCTAACAGTGTCGTTGGCTGATTGATACGTAAATTTTGATTGATGAAATGTTGTTTTAATTTTTCAATAACCATGATTATTCTACTCAAAAAAGAAGGAAGCTTAATTAAGCTTCCTTCTTCTAAGACAAAATTACAAGCTTAAATTAAAGCGCCGCAATCTGTTCCATATTGGCTTTGATTTTCACCAACTGATCAGCAAACTCAGTAAGCTTGGCTTTTTCACCTTGAACCACCGCAGCAGGCGCTTTCGCCACAAAACCTTCATTGGCAAGTTTAGATGCAATCTGATCATGTTGCTTTTGCACTTTATCTAAGTCTTTTTGCAAACGCCCAAGTTCAGCTTTAGGATCAATCAAGCCTTTCATTGGAACAAATACAGATATACGACCCACAACAGAAGACGATGACAATGGCGGTTGTTCAGCATCTGTTAGGAAAGTAATACTTTCAACTTTAGCCAATGCTTTAAACAATGGTTCAATACGTGCAATCTGCGCTTTTTCGGCATCTGTTGTGTTTTGTAGCAATACTGGCAATAAACGGGCATTACCTAAGCCCATCTCACCACGGATATTACGTACCGCACCAATCAAACCTTGTAATCCAAGCATATCTGCTTCAGCCTGTTCGTTGATACGTTCAGGATTTGGTACAGGATATTGTGCCAACATGATGGTTTCGCCTTGGAGACCAATCATTGCTGCAAGTGTTTGCCAGATTTCTTCAGTCAAGAATGGCATGATTGGATGCGCAAGACGCAAAGATGCTTCCATCACTGAAAGAAGAACACGGCGAACTTCAGCTTTACGCTCAGTCGATACATTTTCATCATTGAGTACAGGCTTAGTCAGTTCTACATACCAGTCACAGTATTCATTCCAGATGAACTCATAAATCGCTTGTGCAGCCAAATCTAAACGATAGGTCGCAAACGCTTGTTGAACAGCAGCTTCTGCTTTTTGTAAACGGCTGACAATCCACTGTTCAGGAAGTTCCCAAAGATCTTGACGGACTTCCTGACCAATCGGCTGTTGTTCACAGTTCATCATCACGAAACGTGTTGCGTTCCAGATTTTGTTGGCAAAGTTACGGTAGCCCTCAACACGTTTCATATCGAACTTGATGTCACGACCCGTATTGGCAAGTGCACAGAATGTGAAACGAACCGCATCTGTACCGTAAGCTTGGATACCTTCTGGGAATTCTTTACGAGTTGATTTTTCGATCTTGGCAGCTTGTTTAGGATTCATTAAACCTGTTGTACGTTTTTGTACTAAGGTTTCAAGATCTACACCATCAATCAAATCTAAAGGATCAAGTACGTTCCCCTTAGATTTAGACATTTTTTGACCTTCACCATCACGCACCAAACCGTGAACATACACAGTTTTAAATGGAACTTGTGGTGTACCATCTTCATTTTTCATGAAGTGCATGGTCATCATGATCATTCGGGCAACCCAGAAGAAAATGATGTCAAAACCTGTGACCAAAACATCTGTAGGATGGAACGTATTTAAGAAATAGTTTTCTTTATCTTTCGCTTCATCGCCGGTCCAGCCCAATGTTGAGAATGTCCAAAGACCTGAAGAGAACCATGTGTCGAGTACATCTTCATCTTGGTTTAATTCAACATCAGCCGCAATATTGTTTTTCGTACGAACTTCTTCTTCAGAACGACCAACATAGATGTTGCCTTCAGCATCGTACCAAGCAGGAATACGGTGACCCCACCAGAGTTGACGTGAAATACACCAGTCTTGAATGTTGTTCATCCAAGCCATATACATGTTGCTGTATTGCTCTGGAACGAATTTGATTTCACCATCTTTTACTGCTTGGATTGCAGGTTCAGCCAAAGGTGCAATTTTTACATACCATTGGTCAGTTAAGAGAGGTTCAATGATTACGCCAGAACGATCACCACGAGGTGGCTTCAATGTATAAGGCTGAATTTGTTCTAACCAACCTTCCGCTTCAGCTTGCTCAACTAACTTTTTACGCGCAGCAAAACGTTCTAAACCAACATAGTCTGCTGGTGCAGGAATCGTTTTAGAAATCGCTTCACCTGCTTTGGCAATATATTCAAACTCAGCCAAAATTTCGGCATTTTTGTTGAAAATATTGATGATTGCGAGTTCACAGCGTTTACCCACTTCATAGTCATTGAAGTCGTGTGCAGGGGTGATTTTTACACAGCCTGTACCGAATTCTTTGTCCACATATTCATCTTTAACAATCGCAACCGCACGACCTGTGATAGGTAAAATAATATTTTTACCGACAAGATGCGCATAACGTTCATCATCTGGTGCAACAGCAACGGCAGTATCACCAAGTAAAGTTTCTGGACGTGTTGTTGCAACGACGATGTAATTTTTACCATCGTGAGTTCGTAGTGATTGATCTTCAAAGAAATATTTGAAGTGCCACAATGAACCTTGTTCTTCCTTATCAGATTCAACTTCTAAATCAGAAAGCGCAGTTTGTAGTTTTGGATCCCAGTTAACAAGGCGTTTTCCACGATAAATCAAGCCTTGCTCATGCAGTTTTACAAATACTTCTTTAACTGCATTTGAAAGACCATCATCCATGGTAAAGCGTTCACGTGACCAGTCTACAGATGAACCAAGACGGCGAATTTGACGGGTAATTGTTCCGCCAGATTGTTCTTTCCATTCCCAGATTTTATCAATGAATTTCTCACGACCAAGGTCATGACGGCTGATGTCTTGGGCAGCCAATTGACGTTCAACCACCATCTGCGTCGCAATACCTGCATGGTCGGTACCTGGTTGCCAAAGGGTATTTTTACCAGACATACGGTTATAACGTGTCAAAGCATCCATGATGGCATTGTTAAAACCATGACCCATGTGCAAGCTACCTGTGACGTTCGGTGGCGGAATCATGATGCAGAATGAGTCGCCTTTACGAGAAGGTTGGAAATAACCTTTCTCTTCCCAAGTCTTGTACCATTTTTTCTCGATCTCGGTAGGATCGTAGGTCGTAGCAATGTTTTGCGCTGAATCAGTCATAGTAAAAACAGATCAAAAGTAAGTAAAAAATTGCATTCATTGTAGCAAATATTCTTCAGGAATGTTGAATCCTGTTGTGGAGTATTTACGTTGAATAAATTAAATATGAATAATCTTAGTTTTGATTGAATTTTTTGCTAAAAAATATGACAAATGTTGGAAAATAAAAGTTTTTAACTTGGTCATATTTACAAATAGTTTTTTTAGGTTATTGATTTATTGACATTATTTTATTGAGTTGCGATGTCGGTGAGAGTATTTAAAGACAATGCAACATTTATATGGTTTTGTTAAGATCAAATCTAGTCGGATAAAACAACAACAGGGTGTAGTGCAATGCAATATAAAATTGATTTATTAATCAAACAACACACTTATCAAGAGTTGAAAAGTATTACTCAAAATTTAAATAATGGGGAAAAGCGGGATTTGGCAAAACAATTGGGCAATGTGTTTACGGATATGTCTTGCCAAGTATTAGATCAAGTTTTTGGAGCTTTACTCGAAGAACAGCGTAATAACCCCACATTAGATGCAACTGGTCAAAAAAAGCTGAAAGAGGCTGAACAAATTTTTTCTCAAATCGAAGGGGCTTTTAAAAAATATATGCCTTGGTCGATTTCCTTTTTTAGTAATGATCGTTTAAAACCAGTAGCAAATCATATTCTTAAAAAATTTGAGGATTCAGATGCAAGCGAGGTGGTAATGTATTACCAATTAGATCGCCATCTTGGAGAAGAAGCGAGCAGTAACATCCAAAAAGTGATTGCTGGTGACACGCATGCTTTACCAGCAACCTTAAAAAATTTAGTTAAAATTATTGATCTGGGCGTATCTGAGTTTATCCGTGATCCTAAGACATTGTTAAAATTTAATTTTGTCGTTGATAAGACCTTAAATGGAGTAATCAATATGATCACCAGTACAGGGTATAAGCGCTTAGAAAAAGTGGGTGAGGAATATAATCCAAGTCACCCTGAAAAAGCTCAACATTATGCGAAACATTTTAGTAAGTTTTTGGTTGAGGCTTAAAGTCTAAATAAAGATGCCTGATTGATTTGACCTGCCTCGTGGTCTAATATTTATTTGTCCTATTCAAGAGCATAGTTACATGGAAAGTTTAGATGGAAAGGTGGTTTGGATTACGGGTGCATCATCAGGTATTGGTAAAGCTTTAGCTGCGGAATGTGCATTGCAGGGTGCGCAGGTGATCTTAAGTGCTAGACGTTTTGAAGAGCTGGAAAAAGTTCGTGTAAGTTTGCTTCACCCTGATCATCATCTTTCCGTAGCAATGGATATTACTGATGAAGCACAAGTTCGTCATGCTTATGAACAGGTCCTTGATCAAAAAGGGCGTATAGATTTGTTGATCAATAATGCCGGTTTAAGTCAAAGAGCATTGATTACAGAAACCAGTATGCAGACCGAACGTGCAATCATGGAAATTGATTATTTTTCACAAGTTTTTTTGACTAAATTGGTATTACCTACATTTATTGCTCAAAAATCAGGACGAATTGCTTATGTCTCAAGTGTTGCTGGGCTGTTAGGAACACAATATCGTGCAACATACTCAGCGGCAAAGGCGGCTATTCATATGTGGGCAAACAGTCTACGGGCTGAAGTGGCGCAGGATGGGGTAAAAGTTTCGGTGATTTTCCCTGGTTTTGTGAAAACCAACGTTTCATTTAATGCTTTAAATGGGGCAGGTAAGCCACAAGCACATCAAGATGAAGCAATTGAAAATGGCTTGGAAGCTGATGATTTTGCAAAGCAAACTGTTTCAGCGCTTTTAAATGGTCAAGAGTATATTGTAGTCGGTGGAGCTAAAGAAAAGTTGGGGGTGTGGGTATCACGTTTGTCTCCTACAACTTTGTATAAGATGATCCGCAAGATGAAAGTGAAGTAATTGAAGCTACTTTATTTAAATACATCTAGTAGCAATTGATCTATCTATAAATATCTGTCCATACACTTATGTTATATGAGATACGCATGCAAAAAATTATAAAAATTATATTTAAAATAAGTGGCTTATCTTTTGTTTTAAGTGGCGCTGCTTATGCTGGTCTGTGTGATGATCATCAAGTGGTCAACAAGGTCTTGAAACAAGCCAAAATTACGAAGGCTGAACAGTCATTGATTCACTGTAAATCTGACCCTGTTGATGATTCATCGATGATCATGGCTTATGCTCAGTGGATTTCTGTTAAAGATCGTCCAGAAGAAGGTGAATATTATTTGGATTTAATCAAGTTTAAGCCTGAAAACTTAAAGGTTATAGATCATTATCGTGTTACTGAACCTATGGTTTCTGATGCAATTAGTTTGGATTCAATTGAGTTGGATACAGCAAATTATAAAGTCACTGAATCAAATCGTGCATTGGGATTGAGATTGAATTATTCAGGGCATTCACAGCCCAATCCATTTTCCATGCAACTTTTAAATTTATATGATCTGAAAAATAAAAAGCAAATTTTGGACAGTTTGATTGTCACCCGAGATCGTGCAGAAACAGATATGGATTGTAATGCGGATGCAGAAGAGCGTACTTCTACGCTAGTGATGCAGAAAAATCAAACCAAAAAATATACCGATATTCTGGTCAATAGCAAAATTAAACGTTATCAGATGCAAATAGTCGCTGAGGAATGCCAAGAGGTGAATCATCAATTCAAACAGCAACGTTTCACATTAAAATTTGATGGCAATCAATATCAAATTCCTCAAAGTTATAAAGATGAATATCAATATTAACAACAAGGTAGATCTTGGTTTATGGTCTGTAGTCTTGGTTAAGCGTTAAGGTGCTTTGATTAAAAATTTAGACATCAATTCCGCATTTTTCCCTCTCAACTGCCATGACATACACCGAACACCACCACCCATTTTGCAGACTTGAGCGGATTGAACAGGAATAACGGTTCGTTTGGTCAGTCGGCGAATCTGTTGCAGTGCAACAGCATCCTGTTTGATCCCAAATTGTGGAAAATAAATCCGTTCAGGAGTTACCAGCATATTGGTATATAAGCCACAAGCGGAACCAAATTTTTCATCATAAATTTGGCTGCCATCATAAGGCGTCACAATCTCATGAATCTTGATGTTGGGAATACCTCGTTGCAAATCTGCTTTGAGTTGTTTCGAATAGTCAAGATCTTCTGGATATGAGTTGATGACAACTGTTTCTTTTTCGATAAAGCTGACTACTCCATCTGCATGTTCTAAGCCACCTTGTTCATCTGCTTCAATAAATGCAATATGTTTTGCACTCGTCAGTTGAATTAGTTTTTGCCGTGCAGCAGTTTCAGATAAATGATTATCAGATAAAAATTTAGTGCTGATCACCACATTCCCATAACCATCTTCAACCCAATTACCACCATCGTTCAGTAATGGAGTTTGGATAAATTGCAGTCCTGCTTTTTGACTATATGCTTTAAAGTCTGCTTGAACATCATCGGAAATGGCTTGAGCTTTTTTGCCTCCACCTTGTCCTGCTGCTGTATAACGAAAAAGAATAGGTTGATTGGGATTAGCACTACTAAAATCACGCATCCAAATATCTTGCATTGGCGCTATAGCAACATGCTGTTTTCCCAAAGCTTTGACATAATCTGGATAAAGCTTTTGATCGGTTAAAATTACAACATTATCACCATGTTGAATAATTTTTTTCGCATAATCGACATGAAAATCAAAAATGTCATCGATGACTTTTGAATAATATTTATCATGGCTTTGTGGTGAGGCAAGTACAATTAATTCTGCTTTTATGCTCAATGGAAGCATGGTGATCAATCCTATGCTAAGTTGCAGTGTTAAATTTTTCATTAAGCCAAGCCGATGTGCATCATTAAAAAGTTGTAGTTTTTTACAACCAAATCTAGGATATAACAGTTGAATCAATCCTGAGATTATCCGTGATCTGGCTAGCTGAAGTAAATCAAGATCATTCATTTTTGTACAGAACAAAACGAATGATCGATGTTTAAACACATACAATTATTAGGTTGCCGTACCATAAGCAAACACTTCAACCATGCCGCCTTGCATGCCGAGTTCGGTTGTACTTAAACGTAAGCCCATAATATGGGTTGATCCTACTTTCTCAGCTTCTTGTTTTAAACGTACAATTGCTTCGCGCCGTGCACGATCAACTACAGTTTCATAAGTGGTTAAACGTCCGCCAAAAAAATTCTGAATTTGTGCAATGATGTATTTAAAGTAATCATGAGAAATGACCACATTACTACTGATCAATTGCCCTTGACGTTCAGAAGTCTGAAACTTATTGGTATCAATACGAATATGTGCAAGGCGTTGTTCTTTTTCCGCCAATTCCTTTAGATGCCTTTGTTCAATGAATCGCCCGAAGCCCCATCCAATAAAAAACAGAACCAGTGTTAATCCGATTTTAAAAATTAAACCATCCATTTACGTTGCCTAATTTGAAAATGGGTCGGGAAGTTGTGTTTGCTTTGGCTCAACAATTACTGCTGTACCATAAACAAAAAGTTCTGATGCGCCTTGTGCAATATTTGAGGTGGAAAAACGAATCCCCACAATAGCATTGGCACCCAAAGCTTGTGCTTTTTCAATCATTCGATTCATGGCTTCTTGGCGCGATTCTTCTAATAATTCGGTATAGCCTTTCAGTTCACCGCCCACAATATTCTTTAAACCAGCCATCAAATCACGACCGACATGCTTGCTTCGAACAGTACTTCCGTAAACCACATCAAGTTGTTGCTTAATATTGTGGGCAGGAACAGTTTCCAAATTGCTTAATTTCATTGTTTTTCAATATTCAATAATGATGATTTGTTTCCAACATAGAAAATTCTGCTCCAAAATGCAATAAAAAAAGCCCACCGAAGTGAGCTTTTATGATCAATTTGATTTTACTTACTTTTTATCGTTTGGATGATATTTCAATTCAGACGAAGAAGCAGGCTGTGCAATTTGATCTGAAGTATTGGCTTTCAGACCACCACCTAAGGTTTTATACACTTCAATTTGATTGTTTAAATTGGCTTGTTCTAAAAGTAACAAACCTTGTTCAGCAGAATATGAAGTACGTTGCGCATCTAATACCGATAAGAAACTGTCAATACCTGCACGGAAACGGGCATTTGAAAGTTTATAGGTCGTATTGGTCGCATCAACCAAACGTTTCTGTGCAGATAGACGATCACCAATATTTTGACGTGTCGCTAAAGCATCATTCACTTCACGGAAAGCAGATTGAACAGATTTTTCATAATCAGACAACGCAATTTGTTGATCTGTTTCTGAAATTTTAATGTTCGCTTTACGAGTACCCCAATCCCATAGTGGAATATCAAGGCTAGGACCTAAAGACCATACGAATGAGCCAGATTTAAACAAATCACTTAAATCTGTCGACGCATAACCCGCAGAACCCGTCAAGCTAATGGTTGGGAATAAACGTGCTTTAGCAGCACCAATATTCGCACCCGCAGCTGAAAGTTTATATTCTGCTGCTTTAACATCAGGACGGTTGTTCAACAAGTCACTTGGCAAGCCAGCAGCAAATGCTGAATTTGTGGTAATACGTGTTACACGTTGTTTAGGCAGCAAATTATCAGGAACTGTTTGTCCCACAAGCAGGTTCAACAGGTTTTGAGCTTGAGCAATTTGAGTCTTATAGTTTGCAACATCATTTCGAGCAGTTTCAACGGAGATCTGTGCCTGACGAACAGGAACTTCACTGTCAATACCCACATCAAAACGTTTTTTGTTGAGGTTATAAGAATCGAGTTGAGCTTTGAGTGTTTGGTCAGCCAGTTTAAGTTGTGCTGTCGCAAAAGAATAATTTAACCAAGCCTGTGCAACTTGACCTATTAAGCTGATTTGCGTTGCATCACGTGCACTTGCAGTCGATAGATAAGTATCTAGTGCATTGTCTTTTAAACTTTTTACACGACCCCAAAAGTCCAACTCATAAGAAGTTACACCTAGACCAACGTTATAACGTGTCTGAGCACCCATGCCTTGGTCTTGACGTAAAACACCGCCACTTGCACCAATCGTAGGTAACTGATTGTTTTCAGTGATTTGATAAGCTTGTTGTGCACGTTGAATATTCAATGTTGCTGTACGTAAATCACGGTTGTTGGCTAAAGCAAGATCAAGCACTTGAAGCAAGCGTTGATCTGCAAAAAACTCTTTATAGCCTTGTGAAGCAATGGACGTACCCGTGCCATTATCAATATAACTCGTAGGTATGTTCGCTTGAGCTACCGGTTCTGGGCCACGCATGCTTTGACAAGCTGTCAAAGCAAGCGCAAGTGCAGATACCGCAATGCTACGACCTGAAATAGACCATACGTTTTGCATCACGATTTATGCTCCTGAATATTTTGATTTTTAGGTTTGTACTTAAAGATACTACGAATCCATACGAAGAATACAGGAATAAAGAAGATACCTAAAAGTGTTGAACTAATCACACCACCCAATACACCATATCCGACTGAGTGTTGGCTACCAGCGCCTGCACCTGTTGACAGAGCAAGAGGGAGTACACCGAAACCAAACGCCAAAGTTGTCATAATGATTGGACGTAAACGCATTTTTGCAGCATGCAATGTAGCTTCAAATAGCTCTTCGCCTTTTTCTTGCAACTCTTTCGCAAATTCTACAATCAAAATCGCATTCTTCGCAGACAAACCGATGACTGCAATGAGTGCCACTTGGAAGTAAATGTTATTGGAAAGATTTGGATCCCCTTTAATGATCATACCGAAATATGTCAATAACACCGCACCCAATACACCTAATGGAACCACAAGTAATACTGAGAATGGAATCGACCAGCTTTCATAGAGTGCTGCAAGACACAAGAATACAATCAATAATGAAAGCGCATACAAGAATGGTGCTTGAGCGCCAGACTCACGTTCTTCTAATGATAAACCTGTCCATTCATAGTCATAACCTGACAAGCCCATAGATGGTAATTTGGCAATGATTTCTTCCATTGCTGCCATCGCATCACCAGAGCTGACACCAGGGGCTGGCGTACCTTGAATGTTGACTGAGGCAACACCATTGTAACGTTCTAGACGAGGTGAACCATAAGTCCATTTGCCTGTTGCAAAAGCAGAGAATGGAACCATTTCACCTTTGCTATTACGCACATACCATTTGTTTAAGTCCTCAGGCATCATACGAGCATTCGCATCACCTTGGACATAAACTTTCTTCACACGACCACGGTCAACGAAGTCATTGATATAAGAACCACCCCAAGCCATGCTCATGGTTGAGTTGATATCAGCAATGCTTACACCCATCGCACCTGCTTGCGCTTGGTCGATTGTGATTTGATACTGAGGCGTATCTTCTTGACCATTTGGTCGTACACCGACAAGACGTTTGTCTTGTGACGCCATGCCCAAGATCGCATTACGAGCAGCAATCAGTTTGTCATGACCTTGACCACCTGGATCTTTTAACTGCAAGTTAAAACCAGCAGTTACACCTAATTCAGGCATTGCAGGCAATTGCAGTGGCATAACATATGATGCATCTTTGATGATCATGTTGAGTGCCATACCACGTTGAATGACTGCACCAATCTGTTGTTCAGGTGTTGTACGTTCTTCCCAATCTTTCAAACGAATGAAAGCAAGCCCCGCATTTTGACCGACCCCAGTGAAGGAGAAACCAGCCACACTAAATACAGATTTAACCGAATCTTTTTCTTTATTTAAGAAATAGTTGGTCATGGTATCAATGGTTTTACCAGTACGATCCAAGGTTGCATTTGGTGGTAATTGTACCAAGGTCATTACAATACCCTGATCTTCTTCAGGTAAGAATGAAGACGGCATTTTGATAAATACAGTGACCAATACACCAACGACAACAGCATAAATAATTCCTGAGAATATTTTATGGTGAGTCATGCGGTTTACACCATTTTGGTATTTTTCCGCAGTACGATCAAAAGCATTGTTAAACCAACGGAAGAAACGTGCAAAGATGTTATTGCTTTGTTCTTTGTTTGGATCATGCTGTTTCAAAATAGTCGCACACAGTGCAGGCGTAAATGTTAAAGCAACAATTAATGAAAGCACCATCGCAGTCACGAGCGTGATCGAGAATTGTCGATAAATTACACCTGTTGTACCCCCAAAGAATGCCATTGGAACGAATACAGCAGTCAATACTGAGGTAATACCTACCAATGCACCAGAAATCTGTTTCATTGAAAGTTCTGTGGCAGTGACTGGATCTAGATGATCTTCCTGCATGACCCGTTCAACGTTTTCGACCACAACGATGGCATCATCCACCAAGAGACCAATCGCCAGAACCATCGCAAACATGGTCAGTGTATTGATTGAGAATCCAAATAGATTGATGATAGCAAAGGTACCCAACACAACCACTGGAACAGCCATTGTTGGAATAATCGTTGCGCGCCAGTTCTGTAAGAACAAGAACATGACAAAGAATACAAGAATAACCGCTTCGATTAAGGTATGAACCACACTTTCAATCGACAGTTGAATAAACGGCGTTGTATCAAATGCCAATTCATCTTTCATGCCAGCAGGGTAGTTCTTACGTAAATCAACCAAACGTGCTTCAACTGCTTTCGCTGTATCTAATGCATTGGCACCCGTCGCAAGTTTAATTGCAACACCGCCAGCAGGTTTACCATTGTACTTCGAGTCAAACTGATAGTTGTCCGCACCTAATTCAACACGAGCAACATCACCTAAACGTACTTGAGCACCATCACTGGTATTTTTCAAGAAGATGTTTTTAAACTGTTCAGGTGTGGTCAACATGCTTTGCGCATTAACCGTTGCGTTCAGCACTTGCCCATCAACAGATGGCGCGCCACCTAATTGACCTACAGCAACCTGTGAGTTTTGTGCACGAATTGCTGCTGCAACATCACTCGGTGTAAGCCCTAAACTTGTTAATTTTGCAGGATCAAGCCAAATACGCATCGCATATGAACCACCAAACACTTGCACTTCACCCACACCCGCCACACGGCTTAATGGTTCTGAAATGTTTGAGTTTACATAGTCCTTAATGTCATTTGCAGAAAGGCTGTCTTGTGTAGAATAGAATGCAAGTACCTGTAAGAAACTTGCGCCAGACTTGGTCACTTTCACACCTTGACGTTGTACATCTTCAGGCAAAAGCGCAGTTGCTGACTGTAATTTGTTTTGTACTTGAACTTGGGCGATATCTGGATCGACACCTTGTTCAAAGTTTAATTGGATTGACGCCTGACCGTTACCCGCACTGTTAGATGAGATGTAACGTAAGCCATCCAAGCCATTCATTTGTTGTTCGATAATCTGTGTAACTGTATTCTCAACAGTTTCAGCAGATGCACCTGGATATGTCGCAGAAATGGTGACAGTCGGTGGTGCAATCGTCGGATATTGTGCAATGGGCATTTTTGTCAGCGTGAGTACACCCGCTAACATAATGACTAATGCAATTACCCATGCAAAAATCGGACGATGAATAAAGAATTGAGCCATTCAGTCTACCCCTTAAGCATGTGAAGTAGATTTTTGTTCACTGTTTTTTTCTTGCTGAGCCGCAGGTTGAGCAGCTGTTGCTGGTTTAGGCGCAGCTTGTCCAGGTTGAGCTTCAGCTTTTGGTTGATAAGGTTTAGCAACCACTTCCTGTTCAGGTTTAACTTTCGCGATACCATCAACAATGACTTTATCACCTGTATTTAAACCTTGAGTGACGATCCAATCTTTGCCATGAACACCTGCAGTTGTGATTGGACGACTTTCAACAGCACCTTTTGCATTGACAATCATTGCAATGGCTTGACCTGTTGGCGTACGTGTAATCGCAGCTTGCGGAACCAAGTAAGCATTTGGAATCACACCCTGTACGATTTGCGCGTTGGCAAACATACCTGGCAATAACAAGTGATTTGGATTTGAGAACACAGCACGTAGGGTCACCGAACCTGTTTCTGGGTTTACACTTGCGTCAGAAAATGCCAGATTTCCTTCGACAGGGTAGTAACTACCATCTTCAAGTTTTAAGCGTACTTTTGTGTTGTTACTGCGATCAATGCTACCTTGACTCAACTGTTGACGTAGACGTAACAACTCAGCACTTGATTGGCTGATGTCTACGTAAATTGGATCAAGTTGTTGAATTGTCACTAAAGCATTTGCCTGATTGGCTGTGACTAAAGCACCAGCAGTAACAGATGAACGACCTGATTGACCAGAAATAGGCGAACGAACAGTTGAATAGCCTAGGTCAATTTGTGCATTTTTAACAGTCGCATTTGAAGCAGCAATATCTGCTTCTGCAAGTTTTATTTGAGCAAGTAAGTCATCATATTCTTGTTTAGACACGGCGTTAATGCCAACAAGTTGGCGATAACGATTTGCTTTCACTTGTAATGAATTTAAATTCGCTTGCTGACGTACTAAAGCTGCTTTTGCATTGTCTAAGTTTGCACGGTTAACTCTCGAATCAATCTCGTAAAGAGGTTGACCTTCACGAACAAAACTACCTTCCGTAAACAAACGTTTTAAAATCACACCATTTGTTTGCGGACGAACTTCAGATATTTGATATGCTGAAGTACGACCAGAAAGTTCTACAGTTTGTTCAACGCTTTGTGGTTGAGCAACAATGACACCAACTTCAGTCGGCGGCATTTTTTGGGCAGCACCACCAGCTTCTTGTGCTGATTTAGGATCTTTGCTGCAACCTACAAGTGCAATACTTGTTGCGAGAGCACAAGCAGTAAGGGCAGGAGCCCAAAGCTTTGCCGACATCATTATTCCACCTCGTTTAGATTCTTATCTAAAAATAATTTGTTCTGACTTAACGTTTCTGGTGTCAATATGAACCATAAAATAGCAGCCCATATGAAACCTATACCCCATCCAGTGAGTACATCAGTTGGGAAATGTGCTCCCAGATAAATTCTAGAGACCCCCATGCTTAGAAACCATAAAAAGCCCGCCAAGCCAATCCATTTAACGTGGTGATGCTTTTGAAATATAAACATAATCGAACAACATACAATAGCAGCATAAATACTGTGAGCACTGGGAAATGAAGCACCATAGGTTTGCACCATCTGGTAGATTTCATCAGGTCGTGGGCGATTGACTAGATATTTAATTATCCAACCAATCGCTGAAGCACCAAGTAACCCAATACTGATCATCAGTATGTTTGCATACTGTTTTAGGCGTATGAAATATACATTACATAGCCCTGCAATCACGATCATTGACGGTAAGCCGCCTAGATAGGATAGGCTAAGCGCAATACCATTTAAAAAATCTAAACGGTGTGAACTCATCCATACAACACTTGATAAATCAAATAGTTGTACTTGGTTTATGGTTAAACCAATACTCCCAATAAGTAAACTTATACAGCCAATAAGGAGCAATACATAAGGCATAAAATGACCTAGAGTATAAAAACATGTACGTTAAGTTTATTTAATGCACTGAAGTGTACTCGCCAGTACACTTTTTTTCAAGTGAGTAAAATTAGGTAATTTATACTAATTTCTTTTTGTAAAATATTTGACATTTTGCACAAAAAATAACAAAAAGTTTAGTGATTTAGTTTGTTTTGTGGTGTTGCTTCGTCTTCAAGCTGTAACGGTTGTTTTGGTGGCCAGAAAAAATCAATTGGGCGCGTTGAAAAATGGGTAAATATAAGTTTTGCCAAAGGTTTCCATTGGGAAAAGCGCACTTGCCTTGCTCGGAGTGCAACGATAATCGTTAAAGTAAAACTTACAAATAAGTTGGTTAAACCGATACATAAAACACCCAGAAAAGAAACGATAATCAAACCGATATCTGGAGAGCCATTAATCGTCATTAAACCTTGAATAAAGTTTGCAGATGCAAAAGCAATATGGCGAATATCTAAAGGTAAACCCAAGATAAAACCAATGGTTCCCATGCTTCCAAGCATGATACCAAAGAGGAAATTACCTGCCAGTGCACCCAAATTGCGTTCAACATAATCCGCAAATTTATTGAGTCGTTCCTGTCCTAAAAATTTCTTCCATTTGGTGTGAGCTTTCAGGCGTGGTCCGACCTTGCGATAAACCGACATATTGTCGAAATATCCAGCAATTAATCCCGATAAAAATAAACAAACACCGGCAATTGCTGCATGTGGAATGGCAAGGGAGGTAAACGGATTCAAGCTATGCAGTAAAGTCGTGGCTTTGGCATGTGTGAGCAAAGGTTCATCCATTGCCAATTGCCATAAATAGGTGATGAGTGCAGCTGTTGGTATTGCAATCGAAATATTGCCTAAAATCGCAATAAACTGAGTGCGAATAATATTAATAATCAGACCTGCAAGTTCTGCGATTTGTGCCGTTTTTGATCCTTTTTGATGCTGTACTGTCGAGGCAAGTGCTGCAGCAGTCATTGCTGGTTGTTTGGTGGCAACCGTAAAGTGTAAAACATGAATTAGAATAAAACCCAGTGAATAATTCATGCTATACAGAAAAGCATGCATAAAAGGCGCGAGTACTAAACGTGCAGAGAGGATTTTAAGGGTTGCCATTGTGGCAATGATCACACCAGCACCTGCTGCTGCTTGATACATACCCAAGAAGCCTTTTTTATCAGTACTTACGTAATGTTCGCCTGTTTTGCTGGCATTTTCTGTAACTTGTAGAGCAATCAATTCACTATTGGTTTTGAGTAAATCACGAACACTCGTTTCACTATAATGCGCATCAACCAAGTCAGTCAGTAGTTCTCCACACAATGCATAACGAATCTGATCATCTTCTACCAAAAGATTCAATAATAGTTCTATACGATCCAAACATTGTTCAAGCAGTGACAATAAATAGGTCAAACTTAGACTGACACCAATTCGCTTAATTGCTCGACGAACTTTGAACACCACATCACGACACTGTTCAATCATCACCAAGGCTTGATCTGCATCTGGTGGAACAGTGACAGCATATTGATCCTGATCGCGGTGTTGTTTTTTATAAGCTTCTATAAATTCAACGATTTCACGGTTTTGGACTAAAAATGGAGATTCATATTCCTGTAATTCAGGATAAGCATTGATAAACTCTGGATATAAACCAATACCACTAATACGGTAGGAGAGTACGGTAATCGCTTTAATTATATCGCGTTTAATACCAAGTTTATCATTGCTATAACGATGCCCTTGATTGAGAAGTTGAAATAACTGTTTCCAATGCGCTGAATCAATATTTTCAAGCCAATATTTATCACTGCGTTGATAAAAAACCTTACCGACTAAATCTTTTAGTTCTGTTTCATCAGGTAATAAAGGAAGAAAGTGAGCACCAATACGTTGCCCAAGCTGATTCCAGAAACCATCTAAGGATAATATGCCACTGTCGGCATATAGCCCGGCTTGTTTGTAATGATTGACTAGCTTGAGTAAGTAACCTTGAAATGCTGAAGATGCATTAGGCGTAATGAGTAGAGATTGAATTAATGAATTGAATTTATTTTCAATTTCTTCTAGGTTACGTGTGTCATTGGGTCTGATCCGTTTGACTAGCTCGATTAAAATATCAGGATTTGGAACAACTTTGGGATCATCAAGTTGTTCCTGCATAAGGAGAAAAAGATCATTAAAATGTATATGCATAGGCCTTGTTAAATTCTATTGAATGCGATGTAAGGCAAGTTGCGCCAAGTTATACAATGCTTGACGGTATTTAGATTCAGGTAAATGACTCAGTGCTTGGATCGCAGCTTGTGTTTCTTCATTTGCACGGCGACTACAATAATCTAAAGCACCAGAAGTTTGAACGATTTGAATCACACGTTCTAAATCTGCTGTCCCGCCAGTTGCAATACTCTTACGAATAATTTCGTGTTCTTCGCCTTGTGTATTCGCTAAAGCAGAGATTAAAGGTAAAGTTGGTTTTCCTTCCATCAAATCATCACCAATATTTTTACCTAATGTTTCAGCGTCAGAGGTATAGTCTAAAATATCATCGATGATTTGGAAGGCATTGCCAAAATGTCCAGCAAAAAGACGGAGTGGCTCACGATATTGAGGTTGACCAGCAAGAATAGCAGCGCCTTCTGTTGCTAATTCAAATAAACGTGAAGTTTTACCGTGAATAATATCTAAATATGTTTGTTCTGTGGTTTCAGGTTGATGTTGTGCCTGAAGTTGTAAAACTTCACCTTCAGCAATTTCACAGGTTCCTGTCGAAAAATCTTTTAACAACACCATATTGTCCAGATCAACCAGCAAGTCAAATGCACGTGAAATCAGGAAGTCACCTACTAAAACTGCTGTTTGGTTATTCCATGTTGCGTTTGCAGTTGGACGACCACGACGCAAACCTGACTCATCAACGACATCATCGTGAACCAATGTTGCCGTGTGCAACATTTCAATAATGGCAGCCAGTTTACGGTAGGGCTCCATTTGCGTGTCTGTTGCACCGCAAGCTTTTGCTGCAAGTAAACACATAATGGGGCGCATACGTTTTCCGCCAGCTTCAACCACATGCTTACTGACCGCCATCACCAAAGCAACTTTTGAGGTAATCCCTTCATTAATAAACTTGTCCATCGCAGCAAAGTCTGTTGCAACAGGAGCGAGAATATCTTGCTTAAAGTCGATGGTCATCGGGTGGGAGCCTCATGCAAATGCGTTATAAGTCGTTAGTGTAACAATGAATATGTCTGAATGTTGCTTTTGGAAGCAGACATCGTGCCTGAATCTTAATGATTTGTTCTTTAATTGTCCAAAAAAGCATAAAACATTAAATATTCTGCACGTTGTTGTTTTGAGCTACATAGTAGCGGATTTGTTTTAAAAATCTATTTCAATTTAATAAAAAAATTCACATATTCAAGGGCTAAACCTTAAAAAAAAGTGATTATTGCGATTAATTTGTAGGCAATGTTAATATTTCATGAAAATGACTTGTTGTTTAATTCATTATCACTTAAAATCTTTGCCCTTGTATAACCCCCAGTGGCGTTCGTTTTAAGATCGATATATTCCTTTATCGGCACGACGACACGGGCAAGTTGGAGTACGTTATGTACGCAGTAATCCAAAGCGGTGGTAAACAGCACCGTGTTGTTGAGGGTGAAACCCTTAAAGTTGAATTGTTGAAAGCTGAAACAGGCGCAACGATTACATTTGATGATGTATTAATGGTTGTGAATGGCGAAAGCATTCAAATCGGTGCTCCAGTTGTAGCTGGCGCAAAAGTAACTGCAGAAGTGGTTGGTCACGGTCGTCATGACAAAATCCGTATTATTAAAATGCGTCGTCGTAAGCACTACCGTAAGCAACAAGGTCACCGTCAATGGTTTACCGAGTTGAAAATTACTGCGATCGCAGGTTAATCACTAGGAGTATAGAGACATGGCAACTAAAAAAGCCGGTGGTTCGACTAAAAACGGTCGTGATTCGAACCCTAAAATGTTAGGTGTTAAAATGTACGGTGGTCAAGCTGTGACTGCTGGTAACATTATCGTTCGTCAACGTGGTACAGAATTCCACGCTGGTGCAAACGTAGGTATGGGTCGTGACCATACTTTATTTGCTACTGCTGACGGCGTAATCAAATTTGAAGTGAAAGGTCAATTTGGCCGTCGCTATGTATCTGTTGAAGTGTAAGCTTTAATGGTTCAAAAAAGCCCGCTTAATTGCGGGCTTTTTTATGTTCAATTGTTGCTTAAAATTAAATTTATTCTTCATCATGATGAATAGTTTTCTACATATTGCACTAATAACAATACAAAACTTCTTATTTTCTCAATTATTACTGACATGATTTAGTTTAAGATAGGTCATCTAAATAACATCCTGCATGCAGTTTGATATGCAGACATAGTAAAGGTGAACATATGAATATGCTTCGTAAAACGATGGGTGCAGTAGCCGTAGGTGCAGCTCTGCTTGCGCCAGTCATGAGCACAACAGTTTTTGCAGCGACTGCTGCGTCGGAGCAACAAGCGACAGCAAACCTTGTCAAACAGCTCAGTGGCGTAAAAAGCTTTACTGCTAATTTTGAACAAACCACCAAAGCAACACAAGCGGGTAAAGCTGTACAGAAAAAAGGCTTAACCGCCCAGCATATGAACCAGACCTTTAAAGGGACGATGAAAGTCGAGCGCCCAGGAAAGTTCTATTGGGAAACGACAACGCCTGCAAAACAGACGATCGTGACTGCTGGACGTACTGTATGGATTTATGATCCTGATCTACAACAAGCCGTTAGACAGAGCTTAGATGAGCAAGTGGCAAATACGCCTGCATTGTTATTAAGTGGAAATACCCAGCAGATTCAAAAAGCGTATCGAATCACTCAGCCAGATGCAGGTAAAACCTATTACACGCTTTATCCTAAGCAAAAAGATGGGGCTTTCCAAAGCTTAACGATAAGTTTTGGGGCTAAAAATGCACCGACACTGATGATCTTGCAAGATTCATTGGGGCAAACCACTACTGTACGTTTTAACAATGTCAATGTAAATGCTGCAATTCCTGCTTCAACTTTTAATTTTGTGCCTCCTAAGGGGACAGATATTATTGATCAATAAGCAATTTTTTTTGCAACAAGAAGCAACCTTTGGGTTGCTTTTTTATTTATTCATGCGTGAACAAAGTCAAAATAAATAAGCTGTGATGCCCCTTGTAAAGTGAGACCTTAGAAATATATGAGCTTTATCTATGTTGGATTGAGATCAAAAAAATAAAGCGATTTTTCGAGTAAAATGTTGGTCATTAACAATTATGAATATTAATTTGAAATTTCTAGTTTTATGATAAAAGAAATCTCTAATTATGCTTTATGACATGGTAATGCAAGTGAATTTAAAAACAGGATTGGTTGTATCAGCACTATTTTCAGTCTTACTGATCGCTACAGGTTGTCAAGAAAAGCCTGCTCCTCAGGCAGAACAAACTGGGACAAGTACTGCAAAATCGACGCAAATTCCATTGATCCAAGCAAAAGTTCAACGTGTTGATGGTATTAAAAAGCAGTTCTGTGATGAAGAGGGCTGTACTCAATACGATTTGCAGAGCGTAAAAAGCAATGTACCTTGGATTGAAGATTATTTTCTAAATCGAATTAAAAAAGATGTACCTGGCGCGTTTGAGAAAGACCAAGGTCATGCTTCAGCCGAAAGCGAAGCGCAGACATCTCCAAAAGGGCTCAATCAAAATTCAATTTATGTGCGTTTTATCTCTCAACAAAATAATTTAGCCACTTTTGTGATTCAAACCTATACCTATGCAGCAGGAGCTGCGCATGGAATGTATCATAATGAATATGTGACCTTTGATTTAAGCACACAAAAGCGCTTGGCGCTTACCGATATTTTAAAACCGAATGTCGAAGCCAAAGTTGCAGAGCAACTTTATGATGCTAACTCTAATTGGTTGATTCAAAAGGATATTACGCGTGATAAGTTGCAATTGAGCGATAATTATTATTACGGTGTAAATGGAATTGTCTTTGTTTATCCATTGTATGAATTAACCTCTTATGCAGAAGGCATGCCAGAGTTAAAACTACCATATCAAACGGCGAAAGATTTGATTAAACCCGAATACTTACCAAGTTTACCTCAGGTTGAAGCAGAGACAGATAAACCAGCAACATCATAAATATGTTGTCAAATCATACAATTCACAATGCTAACACGCTCTGTCACTGTATTTTTTGCAGTGAAGAGCTTACACTATAGCCAGTTTTTTTCTTAACTTTAGATTGACTATGATCGACCCAAAATTAATCCGAAATAATATCGAGGCAGTTAATTTAGCCTTGGCAAAACGTGGTGTGCAACTGAATGTTGAAGAATGGGCATCACTAGAAGCCCGCCGTAAAGAAATTCAGTCTAGAACTGAAAACTTACAAGCGGAACGTAATTCGGGTGCGAAACAAGTTGGTCAAATCAAAAAATCCGGCGGGGATGCTTCTGAAATCATGGCACGTATGGGTGCGATTGGTGATGAAATCAAAGCAGCTGAAGTAGAATTAAATGAACTTCAGGCTGAGCTTGAAGCAAAATTGATGTCTATTCCAAATTTACCACATGAGTCTGTACCAGAAGGTAAAGATGAAAGTGATAATGTCGAAATCCTGAAATGGGGAACGCCACGTCAATTTGATTTCGAGATTAAAGATCATACTGATCTTGGCGAAATGATGGGCGGCTTAGAGTTTGAAACTGCGACAAAACTGACTGGTACACGTTTTAGTGTGCTCAAAGGTCCTTTGGCGCGTTTACAACGTGCGTTAACCCAATTCATGTTGGATACTCATACGCTTAAAAATGGTTATACCGAAGCTTATGTCCCTTATCTTGTTAATGCTGATTCATTGCGTGGAACAGGGCAATTACCTAAATTTGAAGAAGACTTATTCAAATTACAAGGTGAGAAAGAATACTATTTGATTCCGACGGCTGAGGTTCCTGTAACCAACTTTGTTCGTAATGAAATTATTGATGCTGATCGTTTACCTCTGAAGTATGCAGCACATACACCATGTTTCCGCAGTGAAGCAGGTTCATATGGTCGTGATACTCGTGGTTTGATTCGTCAGCACCAATTTGACAAAGTTGAAATGGTTCAAATCGTTAAGCCTGAAGACTCAATGGATGCTTTGGAAGCGTTGACTGGACATGCCGAAGGCATTTTACAAGCATTGGGCTTACCGTATCGTAAAATCGTTTTATGTGGCGGAGATATGGGCTTTGGCGCATGTAAAACTTATGACTTAGAAGTTTGGGTACCAAGTCAAAACACTTACCGTGAGATCTCTTCTTGTTCAAATATGTGGGACTTCCAAGCACGTCGTATGATGGCTCGTTATCGTGCAGACCAAAAGAAAACTGAACTGGTGCATACCTTGAATGGTTCTGGTTTGGCTGTGGGGCGTACCTTGTTGGCGGTGATGGAAAATTATCAACGTGCGGATGGCTCTATCGAAGTACCAGAAGTATTACGTCCGTACATGGCTGGTGCAACATTCATCGATTAAGCAATGATTTGCTGATCAATGTGTGAGTTATGTGCATAAATATTGCTTAGTACAATCAGATTTGAACTTTTGAGGAACACTGTGGAAATTTTCCCAATTTCATTAAAATTGCAAGGGCAACCTTGTCTGATTGTTGGTGGTGGGCATATTGCCTACCGCAAAGCGGTATTATTGGCTAAATCGGGTGCAGTTATTTATGTGATTGCCCCTGACATAGAAGCAGAGCTTTTAGCGCTCGTACATTCTACGCATGGGCAATATCATCCAGAAAAATTTAATCTACAACTCAGCCTAAGTCATTATCGCTTGGTGATTGCGGCAACCAATGATAAAGCTGTAAACCAAGCTGTTTTTGAGCGTTGTGAAGATCTCAATATATTGGTCAATAGTGTAGATGATCCTCCGCATTGTCGTTTTATGGTGCCTGCCATTATTGATCGTTCACCGTTGGTTATTTCAATTGCGACTAATGGTGCTTCTCCGGTTCTTTCCAGACAAATTCGCACTCAACTTGAAGCTGCTATTCCACATGGGATGGGGAAGCTTGCTGATTTTTCTGGAAAATGGCGTAAAGCAGTGAAAGAACAGATCATCAATCCAGATGAGCGTCGTATTTTTTGGGAAGACTTATATGCCAGCCCTTTAAAAGAGCAGGTGTTTAATGACAACTTGATCGAGGCAGATCGCCTGATTGAGCAAGCCTTGGGTAAATGGCAAAAGCCAAAAGGTGAAGTGTATTTGGTCGGAGCAGGACCAGGTGATCCTGAGCTTTTAACATTAAAAGCATTGAGACTCATGCAGCAAGCAGATGTGATTATTTACGACCGCTTGGTTTCACCGCCCATATTAGAGTTATGTCGCCGTGATGCTGAAAAGATATATGTCGGTAAAGCACGATCAAATCATTCAGTACCTCAAGATGGAATCAACGCTTTGCTGGTCAAATATGCTGCTGAAGGTAAGCGTGTATGCCGTTTGAAAGGTGGTGATCCATTTATTTTTGGGCGTGGTGGTGAAGAAATCCAAGAGCTTTTCGCTGCAAATATAGCCTTTCAGGTCGTACCTGGTGTAACAGCAGCATCGGGGTGTTCTGCTTATGCAGGAATTCCACTGACACACCGAGATTATGCACAGAGTGTGCGGTTTTTGACAGGGCATCTCAAAGAAGGTTCACCTGAGTTACCATGGCGTGAGTTGGTCTATGAAAATCAAACACTGGTTTTATATATGGGCTTGGTTGGATTGGAAAAAATTTGTGAAAATTTGATTGCACATGGTCAACGTCCAAATATGCCAGTGGCTTTAATTTCTAAAGGTACGACACCTGATCAAAAAGTCGTGGTTGGAACTTTGGCCGACATTGCATCAAAAGTTGAAGAAAATCATATACAAGCACCTACCTTAACCATTATTGGTGAGGTGGTGAGTTTGCGTGAACAGTTACAGTGGCAATAAAATCTTTCTAATCTTTTGTTGATGAAAGAGTTATTCTCTTTTTTAAGTATTTAGGTTGGATTTTGAAAAGTAGAGATCTCCCGTGATTCATGTTGTTTTATACGAACCTGAAATTCCTGCAAATACAGGGAATATCATTCGTTTATGTGCTAATACTGGTGCACAATTACATCTTGTCAAACCTTTGGGTTTTGAGCTAGATGATAAGAAGTTGCGTCGTGCTGGTTTGGATTATCATGAATGGGCACATATGAAAGTTTGGGAAAACTTTGCAGAATGTTTGGTACATTTAAAGGATCAAGGGATTGACCTTGATGCGATTTATCCTTTGACGACCAAAGGCACTGAGACACCACATACCTCGGATTTAAATCGTCCTGTTGCTTTGCTAATGGGACCAGAAACACGTGGTTTACCTGAAGATGTCAGATTGATGTTTCCTCAGCAACATTGGATTCGTTTACCTATGGCACCGAATTCACGCAGTTTAAATTTATCTAATGCAACTGCGGTGATTCTTTATGAAGCATGGCGTCAGCAAGATTTTAAAGAGCTGAAATAAATATTTTACCCATCGAGCCGATGGGTTTTTATTCATATTCATTTATGATTGCTTTTTTGGTCAGATCAAGGAAATCTGACTTGAATAAACGATTTCATCCGATTGGGATTTGCCTTTTTAGTCCCTAATTCGAATATTTAACCTGAGCTTGATGTATTTAAATCTTCAACTCATTGAAAAATAATAAATCTTTATGGGGGCTTGCTGCGTTTTCATCAAATTTTAGGATGAGGAGCGGAGCTCCGCAAGCGCAACCATCAATAGCGTTTCATTTCTCTTGATCAATAAAATGAAAGCGATCAATAGATTGTTTGATGATCTAAAGCTTGCACTGCCACGCTTTACTTCTAAAGTTTAAATTGTTTTGCGTAGGCGATGTCTCACTTTTCAGAGATGAAAAGTGACAAAAATCTTTCGTTGAGCGAGGGGTACATCCTCATACCCCCGCTCAACATGGCGACATCCATGTCGCCTCACGATCGCAAGACCATCTATGATTCACAAAGTACAAAATAAATGAATCATCCAAATCACTTGTATGAATAGTCAGGCGGTTTGACTGTATCATCTTTCATCAAGGATTTTTATCTAACTCAGGTTAATTTATCCTTGCCAGAAATCAATCAATTTCTAGCAATACTTTTGCTCAGCGTCGCTTATTCATGGCGCTCAATTTGGATGGTAAAAACACTATTCGAATCTTTATTTTGATATCTAATCGTGCCCTGATGAGCAATCACAATCGCGTGTACCACAGCCAGCCCTAAACCAGTTCCACCAAACTCTTTATTTCTCGACTGTTCTAATCTAAAAAATGGATC
>NZ_LBNA01000012.1:0-12835 GCF_001005515.1 Acinetobacter sp. Ag2 | reverse complement strand
TTTTAAAAACTTAGCATTTATTTAACCTGAGTTCGATAAAAATCCTTGATGAAAGATGATACAGTCAAACCGCCTAGTTATTCATACAAGTGATTTGGATGATTCATTTATTTTGTACTTTTTGAATCATTGATGGTCTTGCTATCGTGAGGCGACATGGATGTCGCCATGTTGAGCGGGGGTAAAGGATGTACCCCTCGCTCAACGAAAGATTTTTGTCACTTTTCTCCCCCCTTTTTTGTTTAAACACATTCTTGTTCATATACCCCTGCTAAACATGGCGAGGCGCAGGCTGATCCAAAAAATGGATGGAAACCCAGCAAGAATCTGTAAATACTTATTATTTTTCAATGTGTTGATGTATGATTGCATCGAACTCACATTATTTAAATTATGTCGAACTCACGTTAAGTGAATAATATTGATTGGTCTCATATAAAACTTGTTTTAGTTTTTAGAATAAATCAAAACCCATGTGCTTTTAAATAAGACAGTTTTAAAGCCTGTGCATCTGCTAAAGCGTTGTGTGGGTTTTGAGAAGGTACATGAGTTTCGATCGGATCTTGCATCCAAAGTTGCATGGAAAGTGGTGGTGTTCGTATACATTTTCCTGCTGAAAGCACTAAACTCCGCATAAATAAAGCGAAATCTTCAGGCCAATCTGCAATGATTTCGATCTGATCATATTGAAATAGAAAAATCTGCAAACGACTTTGAAATTTTTTGAATTGAATGGGTGGTTGGTTTAAACGTGGTATCACATGATCGTTTACCCAAGGTACAGGGTTTGGGCATTCTAAAACTTCATAAAAAGATTGATGCTGTTCATCGACCAATGCCAATGAAATCAGTTCACCACCAAAACCATTAAATTCACAATCTAAAAATAATTTCATTTGGATTAATCAAAAATCAGCCTGCAAAATCAAGGCGCTCTTTCGGGAACACCACTCTAAAAACTGAACCTTGGTTTTCTTTAGAATCAATTTCAAGATAAGCATTATGTTGCATTAAAACATGCTTTACAATCGCTAAACCTAGACCTGTTCCACCTGTTTGTCGGCTTCTCGCACTGTCTACACGATAAAAACGTTCAGTTAGACGTGGAATATGTTTGGGATCAATCCCAATGCCTGTGTCTTCAACTGTAAAATAACCATGTTCAGTGTCATCATGCCAACCAATCGTCACAGTACCGCCTTTAGGTGTGTATTTAATGGCATTGGTGATTAAGTTACTGAAAGCACTGGCGAGTTCTGCATCTGAACCAATCAGGTCACAATGACTGTCAATATCCAGATTTAAAGTATGTCCATAATCGACGTTATAGGCTTGCGCATCATCAAAAAGCTGATTCATTAAATTGGGCATATCAATAATTTGATTTTTCGCGACCTGTTTATTGCCTTCTAATCGCGAAAGTAACAATAAATCATTCACCAAAGCATTCATACGTCGCGTTTGTGACTGCATCTGTTCAAAGGCGCGTTTCCAACGAGGATTTAGGTCTTCTTGGTCGGTAAAAGTTTCAATATACCCACTGAGTACAGTCAAGGGGGTACGAAGCTCATGTGAGATGTTATCGACAAAGTCTTTACGCATCTGCTCAAGATTATGCACACGGGTTACATCATAAGCGACCAACAAGCGACTTTCACTACCAAAGCGAGTCAGTTTGATTTGTACATAATGTTCTTCATAGACCGAAGACTTTATTTTTATACCATCAGGTGATTGGTCAATATTATTAAAGTATTCAATAAAACTCGGCTGGCGGATAATGGTTAAAATATTACGACCACGATCTAAAGGTTGAATACCTAAAAGTTTTTCCGCAGCAGGATTCCACCATTCGATTTGATGAAGTTCATCTGTTAAAACGACAGCTTCAGCCAAAGCCACTAAGGAGGATTGTGCACGATCAATCAAGCCAACCATTTCAGCTTGAACAACGCGTTCTTGGCGCTGTGCACGATAGACATTAAATAGAAGCGCTCCCCAAATACCTTCGAGATTTGGCGGAGAATCATAAGGACGATTGGAAATCCATTCATTGACCAAATACAAAGAGCGCAATTGAAATATAAAAAAAACGGCAAAACCGATGGAAATACAAATCCAAAAATAACCGATCCCTAAACCAATAAATCCGCCAATCACCAATAAAAAAGCCAACAGGCGTAAGTCTTGTTTTGCAAACTCCCATAAACTGCTGTAGCGAAACTTTTTATGTTCACGTGCAAGATCTGGGACGGGATAGGGTTCATACATAGAAATTTATTTACCTTAACAGTGCTTAACCTATAGCGACATCTGCGCGCGTAGAGAAGCGATAACCTGTTCCACGAACAGTTTGGACATAGCGATCTGCGCCATAAGGTTCAAGTACTTTGCGTAAGCGACGGATATGCACATCGATGGTACGGTCTTCAATATAAACATTTCCACCCCAAACTTGGTCAAGTAATTGGGCACGTGTATAAGCACGTTCTGGATGGGTCATAAAGAAAGCCAACAAACGGTATTCTGTTGGTCCCATATCTAAAATACTGTCACCAAAACTTACTCGTTGGCTGACAGGATCAAGCACTAAGCCGTTCGCATCAATGGTTTTTTCACCACTCAATGCATTGGCACGACGAAGTACAGCTTTGATACGAGAAACTAATTCCCGTGTTGAAAATGGTTTGGTCATGTAGTCATCCGCACCTGCATCAAGACCTTGAACTTTATGGTCTTCTTCGCCACGTGCAGTTAACATAATCACTGGAATTTCTGCTAGATTTTCATCTCGTTTTAAGCGGCGACACAAATCTACGCCACTTACACCACCGGGCATCATCCAATCGAGTAAGATTAATGATGGTCGTTGGTCTACGATCATTTGATGTGCTTGTTTTGCATCTTCAGCTTGCAGGCATTGAAAACCTGCCATATCCAGTGAGGTATGGATCATTTCTCGAATCGGAAGCTCGTCATCGACGATTAATATATAGTCATCTTTCACAACGCAATATCCTATGTATGAACGGTGTACCGTCTTTTATTTATGACAGGCTTATTACAAAGATTAATTATGACAGTATCATTGCAAAAACAAGATGTAGACGAATTTTTGCAAAAAAATGTGACAAAAAATGGGCGATGTGATGAAAATTAGATGACATTTTTAAATAATCTTTGTAGCTTCAGCTTAAAAAGAGCATCAAATTGGTGACTAAAAATGCAAATATGACAGTTTGATGACACTATTATACTTACTTCACACTACTCAAATCAGTCTATGGCTGAGGAGCAAAGGTATTAATCAATGACACAAAGACCACTTCACATGCTGAAACAATTTCATCTAAGGACTGTTTAAAACCACCCATCACCCAACGCACAGCAATTTGTGTAACATAACCATTTAGACCAGTCGCAACCAGCGAAATTTCCTGTTCACTTCGTTCAATATGCGGCATCATCAGCGTCACAAAAGAGTGAATTAAGCGATCAAAACGTCCCATAGTTTCGTGAATAGTTGCATGATTATGTAATTCTTGAACCAGCATGGCATCGATATAAATAATACGAGCAACACGTGGGTCATTTTTCAACATGGTAAAAATCGCTGTCAAACCGCCTTTGATCATGTTTTTAGGCTCTGGCGCACCTTGCATCACGCCTTGCATCACGGTTTGTTGTAACTGTTCAATCAATTGTAAAAAAATAACTTGAAACAGTTCCTCACTCTTTTTAAATGACTCATAGAAGTAGCGTTCAGTAAGTTTTGCTTCATTACAAATATCTTTAACAGTCACGGAAAAGAAACCATGTGTTCCATATGCCGCGATGCCTGCTTCAATCAATTTTTCGCGACGGGCGAGCTTTCTTTCAGACAAGGACATGCCTTTGAATTGGCGTTCTTTTGTGGTTTTATTTATGGTTTTCTTTTCAGTTAAGCGAGATTCAGTCATTGTAAAAAATTACTCGTGTCATGTTCGATTGTCACAAAGAAGTGGTTATTTTAGCAATAAAAGTCATTGAAACCTATTTAAGATTTTTTGTATAAAAAAACAACTGCTCATTCACAATATAATATTGACAATAGTTATTGTCAAAATTATATTGAGCAGGTGAGCTGCACATTATCAGTATTATTGTGTGCGGATTTTAATAAAGGATAGACAATGAAAAATTTTAAAAACAAAGTCGCTGCAATTACAGGTGCTGGCTCTGGTATGGGACAACAGCTTGCGATTTTACTGGCAAAAGCAGGCTGTCATTTATCAATCAGTGATGTGAATGAAAAAGGTTTAGCAGAAACGATCGAATTGGTTAAGCCTTATAATGTTCGTGTTACTTCTAAGAAAGTGAATGTGGCAAATGTCGAAGAAATGCGTACATGGGCTGCTGAAACCGTACAAAATCATGGCTCTGTAAACATGATTTTCAATAATGCTGGTGTTGCTTTAGGCTCGACGGTAGAAGGCGCGACCTATGAAGAGCTTGAATGGATTATGAATATCAATTTCTGGGGTGTGGTATACGGAACCAAAGAGTTTCTACCATATATCAAGAAAACAGGTGATGGTCATATTATCAATATTTCAAGCTTATTTGGTCTAACGGCTCAGCCGACGCAATCTGCTTATAATGCATCAAAATTTGCGGTACGTGGTTTTACTGAATCTTTACGTCAAGAATTAGATATCGAAAACTGTGGTGTATCTGCATTATGTGTACATCCGGGTGGTATTCGTACCAACATTGCCAATGATGCACGTATGAATGACAGTTTACGTTCTTTGGGCATGAATCCTGATAAGTCAGCAAAAGCATTTAATAAATTATTGCGTATGCCTCCAGAAGACGCTGCTCAACAAATGCTTGATGCGGTGCTCAAAGATAAACGTCGTTTATTGATTGGTAATGATGCAAAAACGTTAGATTTGATTCAACGGATCTTACCAACGGGTTATCAAAAATTGACAGGTTTTGCGACCAAATTTAGTAAAAAATTAGAACCAAAATAAACCTTTCTATAAAAAGCCGTCAAATTTGGCGGCTTTTTACTTTCTCAGGAAATGTTTCAAGTTCCTTGATTGATAAAAAAATCTTCATACTTTTACTGTACCGATCATCTACAGATTGGGATTGATAAAATAATTTGTTAGACTGACTCAGAAAATATTAAATTTTTTATTTTTATTATAAAGATAATTTGAATTGAGCATTTTATGAAAAAAGCCATTTTAAGCCTCAGTATAGGTATGATTTTATTTGCATCACATTTAGCCTATGCGTCTACTGATCAAGAGAATGCCAGTATTTTAGACAGTGTTGCAGGTGTATCAGAGCATTCAAGCCCTGATCCAGCAGACGATAGAGCGCTTTATAGAGCAGAAGTGGAGCGACTCTATCCACAATATATCAAAGAGGACGAAGGGGATCAGTTATATTCAACGTTCTTAGCAGATTATCAATATAGAAAATTTTGGTCAGCATATTTTGATCGCTCTATACAATATTTAGATTTATATCAAAGCTCAATTCAACAAGAGCAATTGCGTAAAATCGATCCTGAGCTTTCTAAGCTGGATGCGATGTTATATGCAGATTTAACCCGTATTTATCAGTCGCTTGATCAGATTCAAAATCACTTAAAACCCGTGGTTGAGTTTAACCGTACCGTTGTCGATCAGATTAAATTTGATCAGCCTTATCCATTGCTGGACGAGGAACAAGGCAGTGCCTATCGTTCGGCATTACGTAACATGAATGATGTTCAGAACGCAGAGAAAAAACAACTCGTTTTACTCGCCCAAATGATCGATCAGTACCAAGATCGAGTAGATGAATTTGCAAAGATTGTGTCAAAACGCGTAAAAAAACAGCATCAGAAAAATATCGATGTGTTGAATCGAAAAGTGGCATTGATTGGGCATTATTTATCTGCCCAACTGCAAGGCTACGATGCATTTAAGGCGACCTATAGTGTATTAGATTCCTATGATGCTGAAGCGCATCCAGTCTATGCTAAAAAATACCAACATGCTGCGCAATCTGAGCAGAACCTAAAAAAAGTAAATGTGATCATGGCGGCGATTGCTCAAGAACAAAGTCCAGATATAGCGTCATCTGAAGCGCCAGATCAGGTCGGAGCTTTACAGGATTCTAGTCAATATTGTGATTATTTATGGAATGGTGAAGAAAGGGATGAGATTGCAGGTTACTTAGGAAAAACCCAACAGCAATATATTCGGGATTGTCAGGAACAAAAGACCAAGATTCAACAATTTTATAAAAGTCAGGTCTTTTTGGAAGCTGTCCCACAGCAAACTGTTACTTTACCCAATATGAATGCAATGGGAGATTTTCGTCGATATGGGGATGATCTTTACTATACCGAAACAGAGAAAAATGCAGTCTATCGATTTAATCTTGTTTCATTCAAAGAGGAACTGCTTTACCAATATGCTTTAGCTGATGATGAAAGTGGTTGTATGCACAATATGTGCCGTGGTGTGGGGGCAACCGATGTGGTGTTAAGCCACGATGGTCAAATTATCTATGTAGCATCTTTAGATTATGACCAAGTTTTTGCAATTGATTTAAAGACCAAGCAGATATTGCAAAAGTTTAAAGTTGAACGTTATCCACGCAAACTATTATTGGATCAACAGGGTGAAAATTTATATGTTTACAATGGTGTAGGGAACAGTATTTCACGCATCCAGTTGAAATCAGGCAAAATCACTACAGCCGCATTGCCAGCAAATTATCAGGAACACTTTTGTCGTGAAATCGATATGGTATTTGAACCAGACCAAAAAAGTATTCGTATTTTAGGTGATTGGGCAAATCGTCCTTTTATCTATATGAATACTGCCGATTTAAGCTTTTTTGAACTGAATTTTGATGTACCACAAAAAGTGCTCTATACAGTCGATGACTATCGTTCAGT
This sequence comes from Acinetobacter sp. Ag2, assembly GCF_001005515.1. Lineage (NCBI taxonomy): Bacteria > Pseudomonadati > Pseudomonadota > Gammaproteobacteria > Moraxellales > Moraxellaceae > Acinetobacter > Acinetobacter sp. Ag2. The sequence continues at coordinate 5,886 of NZ_LBNA01000012.1, read as the reverse complement.
GGTGGAGTTTTATCAAGACTCGGAAAATCAGATCGGAATTTATGACCAACGGATTGCAGATTTGGTCAGTGTGATCAATGTGCAGGATGCACCCTCTCAAGATCAAGATGAGCAAGAAGACAATCGCTATACGTTTCGAGATGTCTATACCAGAAGCATACCAGTGATGATGGGATATTTAGCGGATCAATATTTTTATTATGCTGAGAAGGCAAACTTTAATCGATTTAATTCATTAAATAGTGCCTTAGATCAGCAAGACTTAGATATTTATCTGCTGAATCTTGTTGACCAAACTCAAGAAAATCGCCAAAAAGTAGCATTTAAACTGCCGAGCAAACCTCAGCACATCGAACTGCTGGAAAATGGCAAAATTTTAATCTTGTTTGCTGAAAGCTATCTCAATGATCAGAAAATTTTACCGCAAGCCTTAGTCTTTGATCCAAATGATCCTGCAACGCAACAAGTCTTTGCACGCAATAAAACCAAACGCTTAGCACAGTCGGAACTGAAAGTGATCAAGCTTCATCAAGAAGATTAAAATCATTTTGGGGTGAGATCATCATGGCTGATTTAAATGCATGAGCACAGGGCTGATGCATTTAAATCAAAATTTCGATGGTTTTCTTTTTCCAAACGAATTGATAATACAGACCTTGCATTACACAGAGGCTGAAAAAGGTTAGCGCAAGTGCATACCAGATGCCTTGTAAGCCAAACCACTGACTAAATAAATAAGCACAAGGCACTTCGATCAGCAAGATCGATAAAATGTTAAAAATCATCGGCACAGTGACCGTACCACTGGCACGCATGATGGAGGCAAAAATGGCACTTGCACCAAAAAATATAATCGACCACAACACAATAAATAACAATTGCTGACCCAGTTCAATCACGGATGGATCGGTAATAAACAACGCCATCAAATATTTTGAACAAATATAGGCCAACAGTACCAATGAACCTGTAATCGCAATATTGCTGACCAGCGCTGTACGGGTTACTTTTGCCAGCAATTCGGATTTGCCTGCACCAATGGCTTGTGCTGCAAAGATTGAGCCTGCAATCGCAATGGATAAGGCAGGAAATTGAATATAGTTGAGCACTTGGTTGACTGCACCATAGGCGGCTGTGGCATGTGCACCATGTTGGTTGACCAGTCCGATCACCACCAAACCTGCAACAGAGTTGGTGACCATTTGAATACCTGTCGGTATGCCTAAACGTAAAATACTGCGACTAAACTGCGGGTGAAAGCGCACATGTTCGATTAATGCCACATCGGGCTTCAAAGCATGGTCTTTTTTATTTAAATAGACAATCAGAAACGCGAGGGTAGAAATAAAACCTAAACCACTGGCAATCGCTGGGGCAATAATTCCTAGTTTTGGCATACCCAAATAACCCCCAATCAATACAGGAGTCACGATCACACCGACAATAATGGTGAGGCTGGAAGCCATAAGAGGTGTAGTGCTGTCTCCGACCCCACGCAAAATGGAGGTATAGGTGATATAGATAAACAAAAATGGGCTACTCATTAACATCCATTGCACATAAGGCAGTGCAAGATGCATGATTTTCGGGTCGATTCCCAACAGCAATAAAATCTGCTTCGCGAAAAGCACGCCTAAAAAGGCAATAATGGTTCCGCCAATCAAAGTCATAAATAACAATGCGCCAACAATGGTACGCACTTTTTCAATATTTTTGGCGCCCCAAGCTTGTCCCACCAACACAGTTGCCCCTGTCGAGAGACCAATCACAAAAGCCAGCAATAAAAATAGGATCGGAAAAAAGACTGAAATCGCAGCAATTGCTTCAACACCCAGCATTTGCCCGACAAAAATAGTGTTAATTGTCCCCGACAGATTTTGCAAGATATTGGTTAAGATCAATGGACCCAAGAAGATTAAAAAAACCTTCCAGAATTTGGGTTGGTGGAGCATGTCGGGACGAGCTGGCATCTTTTTTTCTACTGTCTATTTTCGAGTATCTTTATCTTATTGATAATATACAACTACTCAGTAAAAAGCCTGAGTATTTGAGTAACTCAAGCTTTATTTTATGAAAATTGAGAATTTATTCGGTTTAAATTCGATTTAAAATTTCACATGCCTGTACTAAAGTTTGATCTTTTTTGGCAAAACAAAAACGAATTAAACGTAAGTTTTCAGGGGCTTTCTGATAAAAAACAGAGACTGGAATTGCCACGATTTTGTGTTCTTCTGCAAGGAATTTACACATCTCGACATCATTTAAATCTGGACGAATTTGGCTGTAGTCAACATTTTGGAAAAACGTTCCTTTGGATGGAATAAAGCTAAATTTTGAATCTTGAATACCTGAATTAAATAGATCGCGCTTTTGTTGATAAAAACTGGCTAAGCCATCGATATGTTCAGGGTGCTGTTGCATAAAATTGGCAAGTGCCATTTGTACAGGTGTGACACCACAGAAGTTGGCAAATTGATAAATTTGACGAAACATCTTCATCAGCTCAGGCGAGGCAATGCAATAACCGGTTTTCCAACCCGTCACATGAAAGGTTTTTCCAAAAGAACCCACCACAAAACTACGATCTCTAAGCGCAGGAAACGACAACGCTGAATAATGTTTTTCGCCGTCAAAAATCAGGTGTTCATAAACTTCATCTGAAAGCACGATGATATTTTTATCTTGAATCAGTTCAATTAAATTCAGCCAGTCTTGTTTAGACCAAATCGCCCCTGTTGGATTGTGTGGGGTATTTACGATGACCATTCGGGTTTTATCTGTGATTGCAGATTTGACTTGATCCCAATCTACAGAAAACTCAGGTGCGTTGAGTGGAATATGAACCGCTTTACCTCCGACCAACTGCACGCTAGGTGCATAACTGTCATAACTTGGATCAAAAATAATCACTTCATCGTCTTGGTGGATGATGGCCTGTATGACACTGAAAATCCCAATCGTTGCGCCCGGTGTAATGGTAATTTCTGTAAGTGGATCAAGTTGTAATTGATCTCGTTTTAAAAACAGTTGAGCCAGTTGTTGTCTAAGCTGCAGTAAGCCATCACCCGCTGCGTATTGGTTAAAACCATCTAATGTAGCTTGGCTCAGCGCCTGTAGTAATGCAGGCGGTGCATCAAAGTCAGGAAAGCCTTGTGATAAGTTTAGCGCATTGAGTCGTTGTGCCATTGCGGTCATGATACTGAAAATGGTGACGCCTTGAGTAGGGAGTTTGGAGTGGATTTCGATCATGACCAGACTGTTTTAATGAGGTTTATAGGTATGAGTGTAGCAGGTGATTTTTAACAGCAAAATAGGTTGTTGTGATTTGTGACGGGGAGGAGATAGACAAGAATTAAATTTTAAAAACCTTGTTACAGTATATGTTGAAAGTATTTAAGATAGCAGGAACGAGGTAAGACCTATAATTCAAAGGGATATATAGCCTTCGTATAAGAGATTTTATGTTAAATAAAAATCAAATTATTTAATAAAAAGATTAAATATTAATATGTTATCCATCATAATACCCTCGATTTTTTTGAGGGTATTATCATGAGAAAAGCATATAGAGAGTTAGAAGATTATATTGTTGACTTATTTAATAGTTTTGATGATTTAATTCATTGGAATGGTAAAAGTTATGATAGGGTTGCAGCATGTAAGCCTTACCCTCAAAGAGGTGGAGGTGAATGTAAAACCGATGTTTATGTATTATTAAATAATATATATGAGGGGACATCTGCTGAAATTAAAATTTCAGTTAAAAAAGACGATGCAGAGTTTTTGGCTAATAAGTTAACAGCGCCTGTTGCTGAGGATTTATTAGGACAAGATTGGAAACAGATTTTAATTGAAAGCATTGGTCTTATAGAAGATAATTTTTATAATAAAAAGAATGAATTAGCATTCTTAAAATCAAATTCAGGTGAGGTAGATGCCAATTTTACATTAGGGTGGAAGTTAGAAGTCACTAATAAAGAAAGAACTTTAAGTTCACCTCTAAATCTATCAAATAATGAAATTGTGAAAATCATTTTTAAAGGAGAAAATCAAGTTCTAGAAAAAAAAGATGCAGTCATCTTTAATAATGTAATTCAGAAAAACTCAGGTATTGCAGAATTCCTCATCAATGGTAGTGTCGATAAATACTCAAGCGCTCAAGATGTCTTAAATGATTTAATAGACCTAAATACTTATGATGCCGGAGATATTTATTTAGCCTTTACTGCTAATAACTTTAGATATAAAGCGAATAAAGCAGATGGTGCTAGGACTTTGGCTATTGCTGTTAAGTGGTCCATAAAAAATAATAGGTTAAGTCCAGAAATTATTTTTAATGAACCATTAATTCATCAAGGGGAACGAGACATGATGCCATTTATTAAAAGATGCCTCGTCCAGCTAGGGATTAATAGCTATTCCGATATTGATATCGAAGCTATTAAGCCGAACGAAGATTAAATTTAGATGAATATGATAGGTTGAGTGCTTGTGAAATACTTTCAGCTAAAATTTTAGCGAAATCTACATTAACAGCGTTCCCTATCATCTTATACCCATGATTTAAATCAGAATATTTAAAAATAAAGTTATCAGGGAAACTTTGAATTCGTGCACATTCTCTAACACTCAGACGTCTCAATATATTTTCACTATGAGTAAACATAAATTTATCTATATCTACTTTTATCATTTTGGGGGAACTAGGATGAATTGGGGCATGGCGACCACCAGCTTGGATTGTAAATGATGGTTCATTCCAGGCCCGGACCCGGTTTCTAGACATATACATTGATGAGAAGCCACCAGTCATGTATTCATGATTTGCTATAGCAACATCAGGATTCGGTTTTGATTTATTCAGGGCTGGCACAACGTTATATTCTAGATCTCGAATAATGTCTTCTAAGCAACGAACTTCATTGGTTTCTTCAGGGAATGAATACTGAATATTTAAATCGGTTCTAAAACCAATGAAAATGACTCGTTTTCGATCTTGAGCAATCCCAAAGTCTGCAGCATTTAGAAGTTTAAAATGAAGGTCATAGCCAGCTTTTAGAAAGGTATTTTTGATGTTTTCAAGCGCATCTTTATGTCTAGGTGCCAGCATTCCACTGACATTCTCAGCCAAGAAAAATGCTGGTTTTTTAGCTTCTAGAATACGGATAAAGTCAAAAAACAACTGTCCTCTTTTATCTTCAATCCCTCTTTTTGATCCTGCTTCGCTCCAGCTTTGGCATGGTGGACCGCCGATAATACCATCACAGTCTGGAACTTCGGCTTCATCAATTAAGGTAATGCTGCGTTTATCTAATGTTGTTTCAGGGTGATTGTGTTCATAGGTCGCCCAAATATCTTTATCAAATTCATTGGCAAAAATGATATCAAAACCTGCTTGTTTGAAGCCTAGGTCTAAACCACCTGCACCAGAGAAAAACGAAGCTATTTTAAGAGCCATATTGAATGCACCATTGAAGATCTAAGGGTAATTTTTACATTTTTGCATGCAAAAGGCCAGCTTTTTTTTAAACAAAACGTCGCCTTATGTCGCTTGAGAGTTTTATGAGTATTTTAAACATATAATCTGAGCGGTGTTAGAAAGACATTCTATAAATTTAATAGAAATTCGTTAAATTTGTGTAGTATTTGGTTCGCATCAAATCTATGATCATTATGTAGTTAAATCTAATTATGAAATTTTTAAAATTAAACGATTGAAATGGAATGTAAAATTTCTATTGAATTTCAAATAAACATGCTCACTTCGGGGTCATGTCAAGCGGTCCCTTCATTTAAGCCAGTTCCCTTAAAAATAAGACATTTTTCATATCAATATAACTGACGTTTCAGGATAAATTTGTGGTTGGGTAATACTCCCATTTTTAA
>NZ_LBNA01000005.1:0-3244 GCF_001005515.1 Acinetobacter sp. Ag2 | reverse complement strand
GTATAGGTAGCTTAGAAATCAGCAATTAGCAAAAAAAGCTTTGGATGACATGTTCACTACCGTATAGGTAGCTTAGAAATCAAGAAGTGTACAAAGTTTTAAACGGGCAATGTTCACTACCGTATAGGTAGCTTAGAAATGTTTGCCAAGATTGTGCCAAACGTAAATATAGTTCACTACCGTATAGGTAGCTTAGAAAAGTATGACCACCATCCATATAACCTTTAGCACGTTCACTACCGTATAGGTAGCTTAGAAAAGCATTAGCTGTAGCCGCTGCAATATTTGCATGTTCACTACCGTATAGGTAGCTTAGAAAAAACTAAAATTCTAATTACTGGTGCCGATGGCGTTCACTACCGTATAGGTAGCTTAGAAATTGTTGGAATCTAGACCAGAGACGATCACCCAGTTCACTACCGTATAGGTAGCTTAGAAAAATAGCCGTGAATGCAGGTACACCATTTTTAAGTTCGCTACCGCATAGGTAGCTTAGAAAAGTAGATGCCTCGCTTGTCGAATTAGACAGTGGTTCGCTACCGCATAGGTAGCTTAGAAATGGTAATGCAACAGCACAAGATGATTGGAGAAGTTCACTACTGTATAGGTAACTTAACGAACTTAAAATTAATTGGATATAGGCTTAGTGTGACTGGAAAAGTCTAATCAATTGAAAAATTTCAATATTATGTTTAAAACAAAATTTGACAAAATGAGTGACATAATCTTTGACATTATTACAATTAAAATTTGACTAAATTTATGATTTATAATAATAATGTTTTGACATTTTATTTGACAAAAAAATTGACAAAATGCCTGATCAAAGTAAAGTTTGGCTAGATGACACAACTTTAAGAGTCATGACGTACAAGTCCGGCTCTTTTACCTTTCAGCTTGGGTTTGACTTAGAGCAGGTTACACCTATGCTTGATCGTGTAAACGATGCACAGAATAGATTTAATAAAATGCCAAGTTTGCCTCAAATTATAGATCAAGTACAAGAAAAGGTTTTAGCGAGTAGTATTTATAGTACAAATACCATTGAAGGTGGTCAATTTACAGAGCAAGAGACGAAGGAAATTTTAAGACTAGATCCTAAGACAATACAAAAGACCGAGGAGCGTCGTCTCACCAATCTTAAAGAGGCAATAGATTGGATCAAACAGTTCAGTCAAAAAAAATTACAACCTAAAGAGGGTCAAAGTATATCCTTAATGTCCGTCATTAAGTTACATAGTCTGGTATCGCAAAATCTAGAAGAACAACATAATCCAGCAGGGCAGTTTAGGAATAATCAGCCTAACCAAAAAACAGTGGTAGGTAATAGCGAACATGGTGGTACATATCGTCCACCAAAATGTATTGAAGATATTGAGTATCTTATAATAGCTTGGATTGAATGGTTAAATAGCCCGAATGTGATTAATCAGCCTGCTATTATCCGTGCTTGTTTAGCACATTATTACTTTGAATTGATTCATCCATTTTGGGATGGTAACGGACGAACAGGTCGTTTAATTGAAATGTTACTGCTTGAACAATCAGGCTATCGATTTAGTTCGTCAGCGATATGGGCATATTATCAAATCAATATTCATGAGTATTTTGCTTTGTTTAATGCATGTCGAAAAGCTGCTGATAGAAAGGAATCTTCAGCCAATCAATCTTTTATTGAGTTTGTGCTAAAAGGGATGTTTGAGACCATTAATAATTTACATGATCAAAGTAATGGACTAATCGGCTTTTTGTTGTATCAAACAGCTTTAAATGATGCCAAATTTAGTAAACGGATCTCAGATAGACAATTTAATTTAATTCAAACAATTATGTTTGTAAGAGGACAGACGAAAAAGTTTTTTAACCAAGCTGAGTTATATCGAATACCACAAATCCAAGTTTTATATACAGGTAAAACAGAACGTACTTTTTATCGTGATATTGCTAGATTGGTTGAGCTAAACTTTTTAGATGATCAAGATGGATTGATTGTTGTTGGCGAGTCAGTTTAAATATGATGAGTTTATAAATTGCTTGGCAATATTTTATAAATCTTTTGCAACTGAGGCAAAAGTAGGAAAATTTGGATTGTATAGATTTTAGTGAAACAGAAGATAATTCTAAAATTTTACCCCAATATTTTTTAACTCTTTAACAACTGAATAAAATCAATAAATTATAATCGTAAATAGAAACTTGGGTCATTTGATGATTTTTAGGTTTAACTTACTGTTATTATTTTATTTTTTGTTTTAAAGTTATAGTTTACTACCGTATAGGTAGCTTAGAAACAACGTTTCCGTAATAAATTAGGCGTTTCAGCGTTTACTACCGTATAGGTAGCTTAGAAAGAATCAGCTTCGGGACAGAGTTGCCAGTCTAATGTTTACTACCGTATAGGTAGCTTAGAAAATTGACGGAAATCACACCAGGATAATTAATCCCGTTTACTACCGTATAGGTAGCTTAGAAAAAAAAACTTGGTTTCAGCGTTTCCGTAACAAAGTTTACTACCGTATAGGTAGCTTAGAAACTACAAAGCTTTTGTCGATCTTTACAACACGTGTTTACTACCGTATAGGTAGCTTAGAAAATTGCTATTCGTATCGTTATTACGGCGCATAAGTTTACTACCGTATAGGTAGCTTAGAAAGATCAAGGGAATCAGTAGGATAGCAAAGAGTTGTTTACTACCGTATAGGTAGCTTAGAAATTGTTGTGTGTAAGCCTGATACTTTCCATTAAGTTTACTACCGTATAGGTAGCTTAGAAATCCTAATTTTCCATTAACTCGATTTGAATTATGTTTACTACCGTATAGGTAGCTTAGAAATGATAAATCTGAACGGTGCTCACAGTTCTTATGTTTACTACCGTATAGGTAGCTTAGAAAAACACCATTTTTTGTATAAGTTGGCTGTGAGAGTTTACTACCGTATAGGTAGCTTAGAAAATAATTCAAACTCCGTGTGAACGTGTGAATAAGTTTACTACCGTATAGGTAGCTTAGAAACATTACAGTAATTCCAGTTGTTTTACCGTTTTGTTTACTACCGTATAGGTAGCTTAGAAAAGAGATCCGAGCATTGTTTAAAGACTATAAAAGTTCACTACCGTATAGGTAGCTTAGAAATGTAGGTGCAGAATATAACCCTGCGCCTGTTCGTTCACTACCGTATAGGTAGCTTAGAAAAACAACGGCAGAATTAGAGGGTACAGCTTTATGTTCACTACCGTATAGGTA
>NZ_LBNA01000006.1:0-4274 GCF_001005515.1 Acinetobacter sp. Ag2 | reverse complement strand
TCATCATTGAAATATCCATACCTCCATATTTCGCTTTCCATTTATAAAATGTAGCGGAACTCATACCATGTTCACGGCATAAGTTAGGCACAGGTGGTCCTGATTCAGCTTGTTTTAAAATACTCATGATTAAGCTATCTGAATATTTAGATGTTTTCATAAAAAATCTCCTTGAACAGGATTATTCGATTTTCTACTTTTGTGTTCAATTATTTTGAGGGGGGATTACCATATCGAGTTCCATTTTCTAAATTGTCTTCGGTTGTTGTAGAGTTTGAGGAATTTGATGAAGAAGAATCTCCACCACCACCACAGCCGACGACAAGAAGACATACAGAAATAGCCATCAACGTGAGTTTTTTGTTTTGTATAGACATGATTAGTTCTTTTTTGTGATAAACGTCGCATAAAATATTATATATATGACAAATATTATTCAATTGTTTTTTAAGAATTTCTAAAAAATTAATTCATATTTAAAACTCAGTTGACCTAAATGACAGAAATAACAAACCTAATTTAATATTTCAGCTCAATCCTTTTGTGAAAGAATGCTCAATAAAATATAAATTAAATTGATAAAATATAAACACTTACACAAAAATCACTTACATTTCTTAAAATTCAACAGGTTAAATCAATATGATATCCAAAAAAAATTGATGACCCTTGCGTCACGGCTTGATACAACTTGTTAGGTTATTTTTAGATATAGTTATCGTAAGATTAGTGAAGTCGAAATGTGTGCGGGAAAAGCATACACACTTCAGAACATCAACTTAGAAGTCCTCCAAAAAAGGAGATCAGGGCATGATCCACGCTGGCAATGCCATTACCGTCCAATTGCTTTCGGACGGAATTGCAGAATTCCGCTTTGACTTACAAGGTGAGTCGGTTAACAAATTCAACCGTGCAACGATTGAAGACTTTAAAGCTGCTATTGAAGCTGTAAAAAATAACAGTGAAGTGAAAGGTTTAATCGTTACTTCTGGTAAATCTACATTCATCGTTGGTGCCGACATCACTGAGTTCGGTGATAACTTTAAGCAAGGCGAAAGTGCGATTGTAGAATGGGCAATGCCTGTTCACGAAATCTTCAATGCGTTTGAAGACTTAGAAATTCCTAAAGTTGCTGCGATCAATGGCATTGCTTTGGGTGGCGGTTTTGAAATGTGTTTGGTATGTGACTACCGTGTCATGTCAACGACTGCAACTGTAGGCTTACCTGAAGTTAAACTAGGCATCATTCCTGGTTTCGGTGGAACAGTTCGTTTAAGCCGTTTGATCGGTATTGATAACGCTGTAGAGTGGATTGCAACGTCTGCAAGCAAACGCCCTGAAGCTGCACTTAAAGACGGTGCAGTAGACGCTGTTGTCGCTGCTGACAAATTACAAGAAGCTGCGATTGATCTTGTCAAGCAAGCGATTTCTGGTCGTTTGGACTGGAAAGCAAAACGTCAAGAAAAATTAGAGCCTGTTAAATTAGACATGCTTGAACAAATGATGGCGTTTAACTCATCTAAAGGTGTGGTACTGGCTAAAGCAAATCCAGCCCAATACCCTGCGCCAAAACTTCTTCTTGATTCACTTCAAGCAGGCGTTAGCCAAAAACGTGATGCTGCGTTAAAAATTGAAGCTGAAGCATTTGCTAAAGCAGCGATTACACCACAAGCAGGTGCTTTGATTGGCTTATTCATCAACGACCAAGTTGTGAAAAAAGCATCTAAAAAGCATGAAAAAGGTGCTCACGCTGTTAACCAAGCAGCTGTTTTAGGTGCGGGTATTATGGGTGGTGGTATTGCTTACCAAGCGGCGAGCAAAGGCACACCGATCATCATGAAAGACATTGGCAACCCACAACTTGCATTGGGTATGTCAGAAGCGAACAAATTGTTGACTAAACAAGTTGAACGTAAAAAGATGACACCTGCAAAAATGGGGGAAACGCTTGCACGTATCCGCCCAACTTTAAGCTATGACGAGTTTAAAGAAGTCGATATCGTGATTGAAGCGGTGACTGAAAATCCAAAAATCAAAGAAGCTGTATTGAAAGATACTGAAGCGAAAGTGCGTGACAATACGATCATTGCATCGAATACTTCAACGATTTCTATTACACGTCTTGCTCAAGCCTTGGCTCGTCCTGAAAACTTTGTCGGTATGCACTTCTTTAACCCTGTGCACATGATGCCGTTGGTTGAAGTGATCCGTGGTGAAAAAACTTCTGAAGAAGCAATTGCCACAACTGTAGTACTTGCTCAGAAAATGGGTAAAACACCAATCGTTGTAAACGACTGCCCTGGCTTCCTTGTTAACCGTGTATTGTTCCCTTACTTTGGTGCGTTTGACCTTCTTCTTAAAGATGGTGCTGACTTCCAGCAAGTGGATAAAGTCATGGAAAAATTCGGCTGGCCTATGGGTCCTGCATACCTCATCGACGTTGTAGGGATCGACACAGGTGTTCATGGTGCAGAAGTTATGGCTGAAGGTTTCCCAGACCGTATGAAGCCTGACTACAAAGGTGCAATCGAAATCATGTATGAAAACAAACGTCTTGGTCAAAAGAACGACGTAGGTTTCTATAAATATGAACTCGATCGTAAAGGCAAAAAAGCTAAAACTGTTGATCCAACTGCATATGATCTTGTTGCAACTATGGCAACAACTGAAAAACATGAGTTTGATCCACAAGAAATTATTGACCGTATGATGCTTGCGTTCTGTAACGAAACTGTTCGTTGCTTAGAAGACAACATTGTTGCAACTGCGTCTGAAGCAGATATGGCAATGATCATGGGTGTTGGTTTCCCTCCATTCCGTGGTGGTCCTGCGCGTTACATCGACCAAACTGGTGTAGCTGAATATGTAGCACTTTGCGACAAATACGCACACTTAGGTAAAGCTTATGAAGCGCCACAAATGTTGCGTGACATGGCTGCTAACAACAAAAAATTCTACGGTTAAGGAGCAACGTGAATGGCTACTTTAAATCCACGTGACGTTGTCATCGTTGATGGCGTACGTTCTGCAATGGGTAAAACCAAAAACGGTATGTTCCGTAATGTACGTGCGGACAGCTTATCTGCTGAATTAGTACGTGCTTTAGTTGCTCGTAACCAGTTTGATGTCAATGAAGTTGAAGATCTAATTTGGGGATGTGTGAACCAAACTTTAGAACAAGGTATGAACATTGGTCGTAACATCGTATTGTTGGCTGATTTACCAAAAACTGTTGGTGGTCAAACGGTTAACCGTCTTTGCGGTTCTTCTATGCAATCCATCCATACTGCTGCTGCTCAAATTGCAACAAACCAAGGTGATATCTTCATCGTGGGTGGTGTAGAGCATATGGGGCACGTAGGTATGATGCATGGCATCGACCTTAACCCTGAAGCATCAAAACACTATGCAAAAGCATCTAACATGATGGGCTTAACTGCTGAAATGTTAGGTCGTATGAACGGCATTAGCCGTGATGAACAAGATGCATTTGGTGTTGAATCTCACCGTCGTGCTTGGGCTGCAACACAAGAAGGTCGTTTTAAAAACGAAATCATTGGTGTTGAAGGTCATGATGCCAATGGCTTTAAAATTCTATGTGACATCGATGAAGTGATTCGTCCAGATGCAAACATTGAAGCATTTAAAGCATTGCGTCCTGTATTTGACCCTAAAGGCGGTACTGTAACTGCTGCGACTTCTTCTGCATTGTCTGACGGCGCGTCTGCAATGTTATTGATGTCTGCTGAACGTGCTCAAGCTTTAGGTCTTAAGCCACGTGCGGTGATTCGCTCTATGGCAATTGCAGGCTGTGATGCTGCAATCATGGGTTATGGTCCTGTTCCTGCAACTCAAAAAGCGCTTAAACGTGCTGGCTTAACGATGGATGATATCCAAACCATCGAGTTAAACGAAGCATTTGCTGCTCAGGGTCTTTCTGTAATGAAAGGCTTGAACATCTATGACAAGCAAGACAAGATCAACTTGAACGGCGGTGCGATTGCATTGGGTCACCCATTGGGCTGTTCTGGTGCGCGTATCACTACAACATTGTTGAACGTGATGGAGCAACAAGATACACAAATCGGTCTTGCAACCATGTGTATCGGTCTTGGTCAAGGTATTGCGACCATTATCGAACGTGTTTAATTTTGAATTAAAACACTAGATAAAAAAATCCCCGCTTATTGCGGGGATTTTTTTATTAGAAATAGATGAGATTATTAATTTAAAATAATGAGAAAAGATTTGATTTCTATCAATCTCTATCAATC
>NZ_LBNA01000018.1:0-23746 GCF_001005515.1 Acinetobacter sp. Ag2 | reverse complement strand
GTAAAATCACTGGAACCACCAAGGATGTTGCACCGAATAGCGATGTGGTGATTACCATCAAGGGCTATGATGAAAATGGAGAACAAGTTGAAGTTGATAGAACGGTTCAAACAGATTCAAATGGTCATTATGTTTATGAGTTAACACCAGCAGATGGTATTGCAACAGGTACGCAAGGTTCTACAGTAGATGTTGTTGCAAAAACCAATGATCGTAATGGAAATATGATTCAAGATCATGACGTAGAAACAGTTGATCCTGTGATCAAAAATGATCAGTCGACGGGTGTGACAAATGGGGATAACTCCATCATTGGTACATCAGGTGATGATTTAATCGCAGGAGACACAGGTGGCTTAAAAACAAACTTTGTGGCTGGAAAGAACTATAACGTATCCATCGTTTTAGACTTGTCAGGAAGTATGCTATTTAATATGGCAGGAACGATTAAAAATGGCGCGAGTGTTCCAGAAGGCGAAACCCGTCTTGAAATTGCCAAGAAAGGTTTAAAAGCCTTTATTCAACAGATGGTTGATCATGACGGTACGATTAATTTACAAATCGCATCTTTTTCAGCAAATAATAGTCTTGGAAACACCGTCAATAAAATCTATACGAATGTAAGCGTAGACAATATTGATCAAATCTTTGCGGATATTGGAACTGGAAAAAATGATGGACTTCAAGCAGGAGGTGGAACTTATCCTGAAATAGGTTTTAATAAAGCCGTAAATTGGTTCAATGATGTGTCTGATGCTAACTTTGAAAATCAAACATATTATATTACGGATGGTGAGCCAAATAGTTCGCAAAACACACTAGATAGCGCCTTCCGTCCATTGGCTGATCAAAGTAAAGTCTTTGCTGTTGGTGTGAGTAGTGCTGTAAGTGATGCAACTGTGTCACGCTACGACAATACAGATGCGAATGGAAACAAGCTACCTGGTGCTTGGAGTGGTTCAAATCATGGAGAAGCGAAAGCAATTGCTGATGCGGATAAACTCATTGCATATTTGATCGGCGGTTCAGAAAACTTTGTACCTGCTGATGTAGGCAGCGATACCATTAAAGGTGGTGCAGGTGATGATATCTTGTTTGGTGACGCGATGAATACCAACTGGATTACATGGTCAGGTAGAGATACTTTGATGCATCCACAATATTCAGGTTATTCAACACTGATTGCGTATTTAAAAGCAGAAGTCACAAGTGGAGCAGAACCAACCCAACAGCAAATTTATGATTTTGTGAAAGAAAATTATAAGAAATTTGTTGAAGCTGATGCGAATGACCCAGTCACTAAGGGTGGGAATGATACGATCTATGGTGGTGCTGGTGATGACATTATTATTGCAGGTGCAGGTAATGATATTATTTATGGCGGTTCTGGCAATGATATTATTTCTACAGGTCGTGGTAATGACACCATCATGTATGATGTGCTTATCAATGCTGATGCTACTGGCGGCAATGGTACTGATGTTTGGGTGGATTACCAATCAAACGATAAAATTGAATTCAGTTCTGATTTCTTTGATGGCTTACTTTCAGATAAAAGTAATATTGGAGAATTTATCAAAATTGAAGATGATGGTCGCGGTAATGCCGTACTCAAAGTAGATCGTGATGGTAGTTTAAATACTCAGCATGAATGGGCGGATATATTAATTATTGAAGGTAAGAGTAAAATAGATTTAATGGATATGATTAATCAGCAAATTGTGATCGGTTAAGTATTCTTGGCTTTGATAGATTAAATTCTAATTTTTTATAAATAAAAATGCTCCATTTGTGGGGCATTTTTATTTGACAGAATATATTGGAAAATCAATCTAAAATATTAAATCTCATTCATCCAGCAAAATCTCATCTTTATCAACCATCACGCGAAGAGTTGAAAAAATACAGATTTACTGTAAAGGCGGATCAACAAAGCTATATACTGAAGATCACGTTGATTGTGTTTAGGATAAGTTGATCAACAACAAAAGCCCAAATAATTGATTCTAAAAATAGTCCACGCAATTAAGATAGAAGTGCTTTGATTTGACTTCCATCTTAATCTTGTGATGCGAAGGATATGTTTTAATCTACGCTCCATTAAAAAGAAAGCAGATTAAAGGTTGGGCTTAATGTGCTTCTCCCCAGTTCTTGCCTTGACCAACCTCAACCTCCAAAGGTACAGATAAAGTCACAACTTTTTGCATGATATCTTTAATCTGTTCAGCCACTTGATCGGCAACAGCTTCATCGACTTCAAACACCAATTCATCGTGAACCTGTAAAAGAAGTTTTGCTTGATCTTTAGGTAGGATTTTATCAACTTCAATCATTGCCATTTTGATGATTTCTGCTGCTGAGCCTTGCAATGGTGCATTAATTGCAGCACGTTCAGCACCTTTGCGCACCATCATATTCCGTGCATCAATATCTGGTGTATATAAACGACGGCCTGTAATGGTTTCAACAAAACCTTGCTCCAAAGCGACCTGACGAGTACGTTGCATATACTCATAAATGCCTGGATAACGGTGGAAATATTGTTTGATGTAGTTTTGTGATTCTTCACGGGTAAAGCCCAATTGACGAATCAAGCCAAACTCAGACATCCCATACAATAAGCCAAAGTTCACTGCTTTCGCTTGACGACGTTGGTCAGAAGTCACATTTTCAAGAGCAACGCCCAATACTTCAGATGCTGTGCGGCGGTGTACATCTTGCCCATTTTTAAAGGCATCGACTAAAGCCTCATCTTGCGAAAAATGTGCCATTAAACGTAATTCAATTTGAGAATAATCGGCAGCGAGTAACACACGACCTTTGGGCGCAATAAATGCTTTACGAATTTGTCGTCCAATTTCTTCACGTATTGGAATATTTTGTAAGTTCGGATCTGTTGAAGATAAACGACCAGTTGCAGTTAGCGCTTGATGATAGCTCGTATGTACTCGGTGGGTATCATTATTCGCTTGTTTGACCAAAGCCTCAGTATAAGTACTTCGCAATTTGGTTAAACCACGATACTCAATGATTAGTTGGGTAATTGGATGATCAATTTTTTCCAAGACAGCTTCAGAGGTACTGTATTGTCCTGTTGCTGTTTTCTTGCCCCCTTTTAAACCCAGTTTTTCAAATAAGACTTCACCCACTTGCTTTGGTGAACCGACATTAAAAGATTCACCAGCGATCTCAATAATTTGATTTTCAAGGTTTTGAATTGTATTGGCGAAATCAACACTGAGTTGATCCAAAAATTTTAAATCTAGCTCAATGCCATTTTCTTCCATACTGGTCAGAACGCTGGCAACAGGCATTTCAATATTGTGTAAAATTCCGCTGAGCTCAGGAATTTCTTTGAGTTTTCGTTCTAATACTTCATAAAGGCGATAAGTGACATGCGCATCTTCTGCTGCGTAATGACCAGCAGTTTCAATATCAATTTGATTAAAAGTTTTTTGCTTCGCCCCTTTACCCGCAACCTGTTCAAAGGTTGTCGTTAAATGACTCAGATAAACACGAGCAACATCATCCATACCATGACGAGTTGCTACTGAGTTCAACACATAAGATGCCAACATGGTGTCAAAGAACCAACCTTGTAAATGAATCCCATGGTTTTCAAAAATATGTGCATCATATTTTAAATGATGCCCAATTTTTTCAATATTTGGATCTTCTAAAATAGGTTTAATTTGTTGAATGATTGTTTCGCGATTGAGTTGCTCTGGCGCACCTTCATAATCATGTGCTAAAGGGATGTAATAAGCATCATGCGCATCGAATGCAAGCGAGAAACCTACCATTTCAGCAACACGATAATCCAAACTTGTGGTTTCTGTATCAATTGCAAAGCGTTTTGCCGTACTTAAACGCTGGAATACTTTGTCCCAAACATCTTGACTTAATACAGTATGATACGTTGCTTCACCTAAACGGTCATCGACACTTGAACTTGTGGCTTGATCGGTGATTTCACTTTCAACAGCTTGTTCAGTTTTGATGGCACTTTGTGCAGTTTGTTTATAGGTTGAACTATTGGGATTGTTGGGATGATCTAAAGACTGTAATTGGTTACGGAATTCAAGCTCTGTATATAAGTTGCGCAATGCTTCAACATCAGGATCGCAAAGTTTTAAGTCCTCATAGCTGATGTTTAAATCAAGGTCAATGATGATGCTGGCAAGTTGATGATCAAGAGTAATCCCATCAACATTGTCTTTTAGACTTTGTCCAACTTTCCCCTTGATATTGTCCACATTTTTTAAAATGCCATCGATTGAACCATATTCATTTAAAAGCTTGGCGGCAGTTTTTGCACCTACCCCAGGAACCCCACGAATACCATCTGATGCGTCTCCCATTAAAGTAAGATAATCAATAATCTGATCTGGACGTACTCCAAATTTTTCAATGACACCATCAACATCCATTGGTTTGTCTTTGAAACTGTCTTCCAATGTCACTTTATCTGTCACCAACTGCGCCATGTCTTTATCGCCAGTTGAGATCAAAACTTGATAACCTTCTTTTTCAGCACGTTTGGCTAAGGTACCGATAATGTCATCAGCTTCAGCACCTGGAAGGGTATGAAGTGGAATCCCTAAGGCGCGAATTAACGCATGTAAATAAGGAATTTGTTGGGATAATTCTTCAGGCATACTTGGACGATCACCTTTATAAATCGGTGAAAGCTGATGACGAAAAGTCGGTTCAGGTGTGTCGAAAATAACAGCCATATGGGTTGGTTGTACACGACGCATAAGCTTTTGGATTGCCGAGATTGCTCCACGAATCGCATTGGTCTGTAATCCCGTTGATGTTGTTAGAGGTGGGAGTGCGTGAAAGGCACGAAATAAAAAGTATGACCCATCGACCAATACAAATGGTGGCATTGATATTTTCCTAATTCAAATTACCGCTTTATTGTACGTGATTTTTCTCTGTTGCGTAGTGGCAACCATCGTGCTTGTGTTACTGAATATCTGATGAATTAACAGAATCATGTTGGAATGCTGTTGTATGATCAACATATTGAAGATGAAGAAAGTAAAAATATGCTGAAAGGGCAGAGTGAAATTCGTATTATCTGGTTAATGATGCTCATCATAATTGCGGTGAGTGCATGGTTTTTAGATGCGCACGTATTGACTTATCTCTGTGGTTTAGCTTTTGTCATGAGTGTAATGCACTATGTCGATGCGATTCAAAATCCGATGTTAGATATCGCCCAAAGCATGCGTTTACCGTTACATAGTACCTCAAAAGTCCCGCTCTATATTTCTTCTATCATTGCTGTTGTCGGATTAACCCTACATTTGAGTTGGATGGTGGGGCTAGGTTTAACGGCATGGATTTTCTTTTTTCTTAGATGGTTGAGGCGTCTAGAACGTTATCTCACACAAGTTCAAATACAAATTCAGTCGCTTGAACATTCTGCTAATCGATCAACTGCTTCATTATCAATTCCTTCAGCGCAATCTGAAGAAGTGCCACGAGATTCCGCAACGAGTTTGATTTCACAAATTCAAGATTGGATTTTTAAGGGGAATCCTGTACTGAAAGTTGCCATATTGGTGTTGGTTATTGGCATTATACTGTTACTGCGTTTTGCAACAGAGCATTGGCAATTGAGTCTCGTGATTAAACTCACATTGGTTGCTTTATCGAGTATCGCAATCACCACACTTGGTCTGAGTCTGCAAAGTAAAAATCGTAGTTTTGCATTGGCACTGGAGGGATTGGGGCTTGCTGGATTATCTCTCACCTTATTTTTTGCATATTATACCCATGTAATTCCTAATATTTATCTGGCAAGCCTTTGCTTTGTTATGATTATGCTAATTACACTCAGCTTAAGCTTAAAGCAGCAAAGTGTTGAATTGGCACTTATGGCAATGTCAATTGCCTACATTGCACCCTTTACCTTACCCGTACGCGACGCCACTGTCGTTGAGCTTTTAACCTATTATTTGCTGATTAATATTGCAATTGCGATAATGAGCACTTTGAGACCGTGGAAATATCTGAATCAAATCGGTTTCTTGGTTACAGCAATCGTTGGGAGTGTCTATGCAATTGGTCATGGTGATTTACAAGACAAACAGACACTTACCCTTTTAATTTTTGCGCATACAGCTGTTTTTATTTGGTTGGGTTTCCGTTTTAGCCAACTAATTGCCAAACAAGATGTTGAACAATTTAAGCTTAAACCGAGTTTAGATATTGCCTTGATTTTTGGTGCTCCGATTGTCAGCTATCTTTTTTTATATTTGCTTTATTTTCATCAAAGCATGTTATTGGCGAGTTTTAGTTTAGCTTTTGCTGCGCTTTTCGCAGGTATTTATCAATTTTCAAAACGTAATCAGTCGATTCAATTGATTTCACAGAGTTATTTTAGTCTTGCCTTGATCTTTATGGCTTTGATTCCACCTATTTTATTACATGGACAATGGAGTGTAGTCGGATGGGTACTCGAAGGGTTATGTATATGGGGGTATGCATTATATCGACAATCAGCAATTAGCCGTTATTTGGCGATGGCATTGATGGTCGTTGCAGGGGCAACAAGCCTGTATTATTTATTTAAACTGCCAAGTTTCCCAACCACAATGTACTGGTATTTATGTATTAGTTATATTTTTGCAGTGTTATTGGGAAATAGTCGTGAGGCATTTCGACAGCAACTGAATGCGCTGTCTACCTTATTTCTGAGTTTATTGATGATTGCAGCAACGTCGATGTTGCTTATTCTACTGCTTGACTATTTTAATGGTGCTTATCACTACATATACACATTGCTGATACTCAGCGCTACTTATCTGTTGATGAATGAATTGATGCTCAAGTTAAAAGCATTATCAACATGGTTGATCCCCAAGTGGATTGGTATTATTCCTATTTATGTTTTTGCACTGATTCTTTTATTGGATATAAGTCAAAATGGTGTATTGGTTTGGCAAACTGACATTGATCGATGGGGAATGACATTAGCAGGATTGATATTGACCACACTATGGTTAAGACCTTTTCATGCGCTACGCTTTATGGAAGAGTGGGGAAGTTTAGGCGTTTTAATCAGTTTAAGCTTAGCTAGCTTAACTTTAATTCCTTCTACACCTTATATTAGTGTCGTGATATTACCTTTATTGTTTTGTGGGTGGTGCTTTATTCAGAAAAGTGCGGATTGGAAAATTTTTTGGCAAACACGAACCAGTTTGGCGCTGATGCTGATATGGATCATCTGTTCGCAATTATTTTCTCAACAGGCTTTTCAAGGCTATTTATTGCCAATCTTGAACCCATTTGATTTGGTGAGTATTGCAATGTTAATGGGCTTTTTATGGATGCTCAACTTGCAACAGAAGCTGGCTCTACAACAGGGTACAGACCAAGGTATTCTGGCTGTTTTGTCGGTTTTAAGTCTACTTTGGTTAAGTAGTTATATGGTTCTGCGTGCGCTACATGTGTATTTTGCTACACCTTATAATCAATTGGATTTATGGCAAGATGCGACGGCACAATTAAGTTTGACCTTACTTTGGGTGAGCCTGGCGTTGATTAGTATGAGTTTTGCTAGCCGTAAACAATTACGTCCTGTATGGATTTTAGGTGGCAGCATTCTGGTCATTGTGACCTTGAAGCTGGTTTTGCTTGATTTATCTCATATCGGCACACTGACCCGAGTCATATCGTTCTTGGGAGCAGGTTTTGTGATGTTACTCATCGCCTATATTGCCCCTATTCCTGAACCAAAGCGTTTAGAGTCTTAATTAAGTCTGTGGATGGTTCATGGCGAGATATTGAAACCTTAGTGTTCGTTGAGTTAAGTTCTGAGATGATTTTAGTGAGAATGTGGCTAAATTTTATTTATTCTGAATCTTCTAGTATGACTTAGAAATAAATATACTAAGTTCAAGCTTATCACGAGATACTTTATTTTAGCGTTTCAATCAAATCGCTAAGATAGTGCCCAGTAATAGAAGCCCCGTATATGTTTCTTCAATGTTTAGATTTATCTCAATATTAAATACTTTTTACTAAGACAAAAAAGCTGATTAGAGATTTTTGATCAATGCGTGGTATATTTTTGATATTTATTTATATTTAACCTGAGTTCGATGTAATTAAATCTTCAACTCATTGAAAAATAATAAATCTCTATGGATTCTTGCTACCTTTTCATCCAATTTTAGAATGAGGAGCGGAGCTCCGCAAGCGCAACCATCAATAGCGTTTCATTTCTCTTGATCAATAAAATGAAGGCGATCAATAGATTGTTTGATGATCTAAAGCTTGCACTGCCACGCTTTACTTCTAAAGTTTAAATTGTTTTGCGTAGGGATGCCTCACTTTTCAGAGATGAAAAGTGACAAAAATCTTTCGTTGAGCGAGGGGTACATCCTCATACCCCCGCTCAACATGGCGACATCCATGTCACCTCACGATAGCAAGACCATCTATGATTGAAAAGTACAAAATAAATGAATCATCCAAATCACTTGTATGAATAATCAGGCGGTTTGGATGTATCATCTTTCATCAAAGATTTTTATCGAACTCAGGTTATATTTAAATCTTTTGAAAATAAGGTCAATTTAATTAGAAAGGAATAATCATGAAAAGAATATACGCGCTATTGACTCTCCTTGGAATCATCCTTCCATTCTCACAATTTATCCTGTGGTTAAATCAACATGGATTAAACTTAACCCTGTTTTTTCAGCAAATTATTGATAATCCAATCGCAGCATTTGCATGGCTAGATGTCATTGTCACTGTTGTGGTGATTGTCGTTATGGTGATACAGGATGGTCAACAACTGAAAATGAATAGATTATGGGTTCCTGTCATTGCTTCACTGATGGGTGGGGCATCAGTCGGGCTGCCTTTATTTTTATATATGAAACAATGTCATCTTGAACAAAGAGCGGTATAAATCATAGCATTCTTGAAAATTTACATGGTATAAACAAGGCGCATTTACAGTCTTATATTTTGAGAAA
Source organism: Acinetobacter sp. Ag2 (assembly GCF_001005515.1). Classification (NCBI taxonomy): domain Bacteria; kingdom Pseudomonadati; phylum Pseudomonadota; class Gammaproteobacteria; order Moraxellales; family Moraxellaceae; genus Acinetobacter; species Acinetobacter sp. Ag2. The sequence continues at coordinate 14,744 of NZ_LBNA01000018.1, read as the reverse complement.
AGTTTTAATCGATTTGCGCAGGAGAAGCGTTACTTTACTCAACCATTTTTTTTAACGGTCTTCTTGCACTGTAAACAAAATAGAGCCTTGTTTTTGCTCATATACCCCCGCTCAACATGAAGATATTCTTGTCGCCTCACGATCGCGATGTCAGGCAAGATTGGCTGATGAAAAAAAGTAAAGATATTCTATTGATATAAAGTGAATCATATTGATTGGTAGCATATAGGCTTGAGCCTTTTAACAGAGACGTGGGATGGATTTGGTTTTTTTATCGAATGACGATAAAATAAGATGAAATAAAAAGGCATCAACCATAATGGTGATGCCTTTTTATTTCAATGAGTTTTAATCTATAAGAAAAAGCTTAAAGAATTTCAATCGCCACAGCGGTTGCTTCACCACCACCAATACACAATGCTGCAATACCTTTTTTGCCACCTGTACGTTTTAATGCATGGATCAACGTCAAGATAATGCGTGAGCCAGTTGAGCCTACAGGATGTCCTAATGCGCAGGCGCCACCATTGATGTTGACTTTTTCCGCATCTAATTTGAATTCATCGATTGGACACATAGTGACCATAGCAAAAGCTTCATTGATTTCCCATAAATCGACATCTTGAGCATCCCAACCTGTTTTATTTAAAACTTTTTGGATTGCACCTACAGGGGCAATGGTAAATTCAGATGGATGTTGAGAGTTTGAAGCATAAGCCACAATTTTTGCTAAAGGTTGCAGACCTTTTGCCTGTGCAACATCTGTAGAGGTTAAAACTAAAGCAGATGCACCATCCGAAATTGAGCTGGCATTTGCAGCCGTGATGGTTCCATCTTTAGCAAATGCTGGACGTAAGGTTGGAATTTTTTCAATATTGGCATTAAACGGTTGTTCATCTTGATCAATAACCACATCACCTTTACGACCTGAAACAGTCACAGGTACGATTTCGTCTTTAAACCAACCTTCAGTAATGGCTTTTTGAGCACGTTGTAAAGAACGAATGGCAAAGTCATCCATTTGTTGACGGCTATAACCTTTGCTATTCGCCATATCCTGTGCAAAAGATCCCATTAAGCGACCAGTTTCAGCATCTTCCAGTCCATCAAAGAACATATGGTCTTTGACTTCACCATGTCCCATACGATATCCACCACGGGCTTTCGGCAGTAGATATGGTGCGTTGGTCATCGACTCCATACCACCAGCAACAATGATCTCTGCAGAACCTGCTTTAATCGCATCAGCGGCTTGCATAACAGCTTTCATACCTGAACCACATAGTTTATTGATTGTGACTGCACCTGTTGAATCAGGTAAGCCAGCTTTACGCATCGCTTGACGAGCAGGACCTTGTTTCAAACCAGCAGGGAGTACACAACCCATAATGACTTCTTCTACATCATTGGGTTGTAAACCAGCGCGCGCAATTGCTTCTTTAATGGTTACAGCACCTAATTCAGGCGCAGTGACATTGGCTAGACTACCTTGAAAACCACCCATTGCAGTACGTGCACCATTGACAATTACGATGTCAGTCATTGTTCTGATCTCCACATGATTCTTGTTAAATATATCCAAAACTTAAGCAGTATATAAAAAACAGCGCAAGAATAAATGCTGAATATGCAATATATGTAGACGCTAGAGAACAGTTTTTAACATTTTTCAGTAGGCTCCTTATTTAAAGTCGCCATTCGTCCGATTTTATAGCGGGTATTGTTGTCAGTATCATGATGCCCACAATAGTAAAAACTGCCTGGTGAACCACGTGGTAGTCCGGTATCACCTTGAAGGGTCAAGACATCACGACTACTGGCACTCCCAATCCAAGTCAAGGTTCCATATTTAATATTTTTTTCAGTTTTAAGGAGTATGAGCTCGCCATCGTCAATCTGCTTATTTTTATTACGATCTGTAAAAATAATTATGCCTTTATGCCACGTGTTTTTTTCACATTGGACCAAGCTTTCCGACGAACATATGACAACCGTTGTTCGTCGTGCCAATGCCTGACTTCTTGCATAAGAAACATGCTGTTGAATCATGGGATGAATCGATCGAAATTCTTGCTTTTGCATCCAATCATGATAAAAAGGCAAACTGATTAGGCAAATTATTGCAACGATAACAATTATGCTTATAAGCTCAAACAAAGAAAAACCTTGTTCTTTACAATAAAAATACATGTTTTAATCTTCTGTTAAGTATTGTTTTTTATTTGAAAAATAATGACTTGTCTATTAAATCTTATTGAAACGCTTTTGTAGTAAAATATTTATTACTATCACTTTCTTTTACTGCTAAAATACAGGTAGTAAAAAGATAAGCGATTCACGAAAAAAAATTGAGTAGAAAGTTACCGAATTACAACGGAAATTGTAAGTAATTTTGTCAATAATTTACTTGATTAAAGTTATCAAGCACTTGGAAAAAGCCTCAAGTGTTTGTATGATTCAACGTGAGTAGCTTAAAAATAATACTGGGGTATTAAAATTTATCTCAGGGTAGCCAATAAATTTTAGGCTAGGCTTGAACAACAATTGTTATCTCTGGAGGATATCCATGAAATTGAGTCGTATCGCACTTGCTATGCTTGTTGCTGCTCCACTCGCTGCTGCTAATGCTGGTGTAACTGTTACACCATTAATGCTTGGTTACACTTTCCAAGACACTCAACACAACAACGGTGGTGACAAAGGTGAGCTAACAGCTGGTCCTGAGTTACAAGACGATTTATTCGTTGGTGCTGCACTTGGTGTTGAACTTACTCCATGGTTAGGTTTCGAAGCTGAATATAACCAAGTTAAAGGTGATCTTGACGGTACTGGCGTTGCTGGTTCTGAATACAAGCAAACTCAAATCAACGGTAACTTCTATGCTACTTCTGATTTGATCACTAAAAACTATGACAGCAAAATCAAGCCATACGTATTGTTAGGTGCTGGTCATTACAAGTACAAACTTGATGACATGTCATACCACAACAACGAAGAAGGTACTTTAGGTAACGCGGGTGTTGGTGCTTTCTGGCGCTTAAACGATGCTTTATCTCTTCGTACTGAAGCTCGTGGTACTTATAACTTTGACGAAAAATTCTGGAACTATACTGCTCTTGCAGGTCTTAACGTAGTTCTTGGTGGTCACTTGAAACCTGCTGCTCCTGTAGTAGAAGTTGCTCCAGTGGTTCCAGTTGCTCCAACTCCAGTAGAACCAGCTCCACAAGTTCTTACTGAAGATTTGAACATGGAACTTCGTGTGTTCTTTGATACAAACAAATCAAACATCAAAGATCAGTATAAACCAGAAGTTGCTAAAGTAGCTGATGCGTTGAATACATTCCCGAATGCGACTGCTCGTATTGAAGGTCACACAGATAACACTGGTCCACGTAAGTTAAACGAACGTTTATCTTTAGCTCGTGCTAACTCTGTTAAATCAGCGCTTGTAAGCGAGTACAACATTGATGCATCTCGTTTGTCTACTCAAGGTTTCGCTTGGGATCAACCGATTGCTGACAACAAAACTAAAGAAGGTCGTGCTATGAACCGTCGTGTATTCGCGACGATCACTGGTAGCCGTACTGTAACTAAATAATTAATTATTTAGTTAAAAAAAGGCGACTCAATTGAGTCGCTTTTTTATTGGAAATACATATAATTGGTCAATATCTAAATAAAACTGAAGCAAAAATCAATAATTATAGGTTAGTCATGAAATACGTGATTCTAGGATTGATGTTGTTGAGTTTAACTGCTTGCACGTCTACGCCCATAAATAGCAATACTGTTTCCATCCAAAAACAATATCCAAACGAAGTAAAGTCTTTGAAACATGGGCTTTCTATATATTTTCAGCCGAAATCGACTGAAATCGATCCGCAATATCGCCCAGCTTTATCAGTTGCTGCACAGTTATTGCAAACCAATAAAAATTTTGTGCTTAATATCGAAGGACATACAGACAGTTCAGGCTCATTGGCTGCAAATAATAAAGTCTCATTGACACGTGCAAATATCGTCAAAGATTATTTAGTGAGTGAATATAAGGTTAATCCTGATCAATTGATTACTCTTGGTTTGGGCCCAACAAAGCCTATCGCAGATAATAAAACTGCGGAAGGTAAAGCAAAAAATAGACGGGTCACTGTTATTTTAAAAATTAAGTAAATTCACAATAGAACTCAATTTTTTTCTATACACGTTATAATGATTTACTCAGATTTTTTAAGTGTTTGGATTGTGAATGAGTCTACAACTTCCTGATGAATTACTGAATTTAGAAGCCAATGGCGGTATTTTTGCGGTCTGGATGCTGATGCAAAATTATGCTATCCAAGTTGATATTCAAACGCTCGTTCAGCTTTGCAAGCATGATTCTGAAGATGGAACATTTACCATCGGCTTGGCAGTTGGGCTTAAAAAATTAGGTTTTGATGTTGTATTTCATACAGCAGAAGATCCCAATATCCACTTCAAAGAAATTGAGCATTACACAGAGGCAAATCGTCTAGGTTTGGCTATTGAACAACCCTTAACTTATCAAGATATTCAAACCAACATTGAACAGGGTTATGCCATTGTTGTCTATTATGACACTTTAGAGGGGGTTGGTAATCACTCCTTGGTGTATTCAATTGATGATCAAGAAATATGTTTTTATGATAGCTTTGATCCAATGCAAAAAAATATTTTTGAACAACAATGCCAGGCTGAAGGTATTTGCCAACAGGTCATCGTCATTCGTGAATATTGTCCTAAGCTCCGATACAGTTAACTTTGCGTTCGATTTCCTCTTTGCAAATCGAAACTCACAAAGAGGAAGTGCTTAACTACAATTAAGACTTAGCCTTTAATACACAATACTTGTTTAAGGGTATGCACCACTTCAATCAAATCGCTTTGATTTGCCATAACTTGATGAATATCTTTATAGGCACTAGGGATTTCATCTACTACGCCTTTGTCTTTACGACACTCAACGCCAGCAGTTTGTGCGATTAGATCTTGCTGATTAAACAAATGTTTAGCTTTCGTTCGACTCATTTTCCGTCCTGCACCGTGTGAACATGAACAGAATGAATCTGGATTGCCTTTGCCTTTTACAATAAAGGATTGCGCGCCCATTGACCCCGGAATAATTCCGTATTCATCAAGCCCTGCACGAATTGCACCTTTGCGGGTAACAAAGACTTCTTCACCAAAGTGAAGTTCTTTTTGCACATAATTATGATGGCAATTAATCGCTTCTTTGGTCATCTGAAAGCTGGGTAATAATGGACGAATGGCTTCCAAAATTAAACGCATCATTTCACGTCGATTTTCAAAAGCATATTCTTGTGCCCATTCAACAGCTTCAACATAATCATCAAAGTTGCTTGAACCTTCTGCAAAATAGCTCAAGTCTTTATCAGGTACATGACCAAAACGGTTTTGCGCTTCTTTTTTGGCACGTTCAATAAAATACGTACCAATCACATTGCCCAAACCACGACTGCCCGAATGTAGCATGACCCAAACATCATCATTTTCATCAAGGCAAAGTTCAATAAAGTGGTTTCCACCCCCTAAAGTTCCAAGTTGTTTCTGCCAAGTGACATCAAAACTACGTAACATACGTTTTAATGCTGGATGCTTGTCAGTAATTAACTTTAGTTTTTTATCTAAAGGAGAAAGTGTTGATGCTTTGGCTTTAATTTGCTTGTGTATTTCAAAGCCAACAGGAACTTTTCTTTCAATTGCGTTACGTAAACTACTCAAGTTGTCTGGAAGTTGAGCAGCTTTTAGACTTAATCTTAAAGCATTCATTCCACAACCAATATCCACACCCACAGCAGCAGGAATGATGGCATTTTTAGTCGGAATCACACTACCTACTGTAGCCCCTTTACCTAAATGTACATCAGGCATGACTGCAATATGCGAGTGAATAAATTGCAGCTGTGACATCTTTCGTAGCTGTGTCAGGCTTTCTTCATCTACATCCGTAGTATAAATTTTTACAGGAACGCCATATTCTGCTTTGGCGTTCAAAATCATTTGTATGCCCATTTTTTCATTCTCTAAGCAAATTATTTTTATTGTCCGAAAGTTTTAAATAAATATTACCCATCCATGACTTGGATTCAATAGGCAATAAAAAACCTAGCGAATGCTAGGTTTGAAACTGACATTCGGACACTTTGATTAAATCAGTGTCCGTGAGTAGACGACTGCTTAATCTTAATTCAATGTTTTCTCAAGTTGTTGCATGTCGTACTCCTGTTTATTTTTTGATTCGAAAATCAAAGACCAAAATTCTGTTTGGATATTACCCAATGGGCGCTATTCTATAAATAAAAAAAACTTTGTCAATCCATCCCGCCAATTTTTTTAGATTAAACAGGGTCGTTTAAGCTAAAAAAATGATAAAGCAGCTCGAAAGCTGCTTTATCTAAATACGCTGATTTATTCTTTTTCCACTGAAATTGGACTCACATCCATTTTGTCATAAGGTACAAATTTAGTTTTATGCTTCCATTTATAACCAAGCCAAATCACAAGGAACAGGGGAATACTGATATAAGTGGACAGCACGCTCATCCATTTGCCTGCAAGAATAGCCTCTGAATTTTGTCCAAGAATAATAATGGCACAGAGAATAAATGCAAACCAAGGACCAAATGGGAAGAATTTTGCTCGATACGCTAAATCTTCCAGTTTGTGACCTTGTGCCAAATAGCCTTTACGGAAGCGATAATGCGAGACTGCAATACCTAACCACACGATAAAACCACACATTCCTGACATATTTAACAGCCACGTAAATACCACACTTTCACCAATAAAGGTGGTCAAGAAACACAGTGCTGCAATTGCAGTCGTGGCATAGAGTGCATTCATTGGCACGCCACGCAGATCGAGTTTAGCGAAAATTCGTGGTGCTTTTCCTTCACGAGCCATATCAAATAACATACGTGTTGATGAATACATGCCCGAATTACCCGCAGACATAATCGCAGTTAAAATCACCGCATTCATTAAGCCTGCTGCAAAAGCTAATCCTGCTTTTTCATACAATAAGGTAAATGGTGAAAGGGTAATATTACCGTCGCCTTCAGCAGCAAGAGCAAGATTTGGATCTGTATATGCCACCAATGTACCGATGATAAAAATACATAAGATATAGAATAACAGAATTCGCCAAAAGATCTGTTTGATTGCAATCGGAATGGTTTTCTTTGGATCTTTAGATTCACCCGCAGCAACGCCTACCATTTCAGTTCCCTGAAATGAGAATCCTGCAATCATGGCAACACCGACCAAGGCTTGGAATCCACCCACGAAAGGTGCATCACCAATAGTCCAATTCTTTGTAATTGAATCTGTTGGATCTAACATGATTTTGCCAATCATGAATAAGCCAATCACAATAAAGAACAGGATGGCAATGACTTTGACCAAGGAGAATAAGAACTCACTTTCACCAAAGCCTTTGACGGTTAATGCATTGATAAAGAAGATAATGGCGAGAAAGATTGCACTCCACCAGAATCCAGGAATATCGGGAAACCAAAACTTCATAATGAACTGAACTGCAACCAGCTCAAAAGCAACAGTAATTGCCCAGTTATACCAATAGTTCCAACCCAGAGCGAATCCAAAGCCTTCTTCTACATATTTATTACCATAAGTAAAAAATGCACCTGAAGTTGGATTGTGGGTTGCCAATTCACCCAAACTGGTCATTAAGAAATAAATCATAATACCAATCAGTACATAGGCAAGTAGTGCTCCACCTGGACCTGCTGTGGCAATGGTTTGACCAGAAGCAAGAAATAATCCTGTACCGATAGAACCGCCAATCGCGATCATGTTTAAATGTCGTGCTCCAAGCTTACGCTGGAGTTGTGGATGATCTGTTTCGCTCATCGTTATTCCTTACTGCTTTTTTGAGTATTGGCGAATAGCACTTTAAAGCCTTGTTGATCGGCTTTTGTAATGCATTGACCAAAGCTCTGCTCAATGAGTAATGGGTAATTTAGGAAGCGGTTTGCCACAATCCATAATTCACCGCCTGATTTTAAATGTCGTCTTGCAGTTTTACATAGAGTTTCACTGGCATTGTAGTCGGTTTGAATACCTTGGTGAAACGGTGGATTGCTGACGATGGCATGTAAAAACAATGGCGCATCCTCAATTCCAGTCACTGCTTTTATTTCGAGTTGTTCTAAAGGTAGATGATTCTTTTCAAACGTCATTTGTGTTGAAGCTAAAGCAAAAGCATCAACATCCAAAGCAAAAATACGATTTTTAGGATTGAGTTTCGAGAGAAATGCGCTGATGACCCCCGCACCACATCCAAAGTCAGCAATTTTTCCTGAAGTGACTTGTTTCAAATAAGGCAATAGTACAGCAGTTCCAATATCTAATCGATTTTGACTAAATACACCAGGTAGGGCACAAATGCGAAGATCGCCCGAAGGCGTGCTGACATTGTATTCTTGCGCCCATTGTGCGAGCGGTTTCGGAGTCACGGTTTTATCAGTCGTCAATTGCCACATTTGGCAATGACGTGCGCTGTCTAATTTTATGGCTTGACCATAAGGCAATAATTGTTTTGCAGCACGTTCAACACCGCCTTTCTTTTCTCCAACCAAAAAGATTGAAGCGCCGATTGCTAAACGAGCAACCAACTGATGCAGAACATAATTGAGTAATTCTTTGGATTTTGGGACAAAAACAATAGCTTGATCAAAATCAGCCTCTGCCATGTCTGTTCCAAAATGCACGTTGGCTTGTTGGTTTTGGAAATATTGGTACTCATTGTAATTCCAAGTCCAAACACTTGCCTCGATGTCATGAGCTAAATTTGAAAGTAGATCATCCGTTGGTGCATTGACCAATAAAACACGTCCAGAGAGATAGTCATGCTGTCGAATGACAACTTCACTTCTTGGCTCCATATTCACCATCCATCATTAAAATTGAACAATAATGCCCAGTCTAGGCTGGGCATTATAAAGAATTGATTCGTTATTTTTTAGTTTCAGGCAAAACTAAATTTAAAATTAAGGCAGCTAGTCCGCCTGTCGCAACACCAGAACTAAAGATATTGCGTGGTAATTCTGGTAAATGTTCTAAAATTTGAGGAACTTGGGCAACACCTAAGCCAAGTGCAAGTGAAATTGCAATAATCAGCAAGGCACGACGGTCAAGTTGAATTCCAGATAAAATGTTAATTCCCGATGCTGCTACAGCACCAAACATCACCATGACTGCACCACCAAGAACGGCTTGAGGCACAGCTTGGATGATTCCAGCAACACCTGGAAATAATCCAAGAATGATGAGCATGATCGCAATCCAAATACCGACAAATCGACTCGCAACACCTGTCAATTGAATCACACCATTATTTTGGGCAAAAACAGAACTTGGAAAGGTATTGAACAGCCCTGCAAGAAATGAGTTTGCACCATTGACCAATACACCACCTTTGATTCGCTCCATCCAAACAGGACCATCAACAGGTTGGTTTGAGATTTTTGAGGTCGCAGTCACGTCACCAATTGCTTCTAGAGAGGTCACGAGGTAGATGAATGCCATTGGAATAAACAGACTCCAAGAGAAACTAATTCCAAAGTGCATAGGTGTTGGGATTTGAATTAATGGGGCATCTTTTAAGCCTGAAAAATTTAAATAGCCCATAAAGCCTGCAAGAATATATCCAATCACTAAGGCGATTAAAATTGCAGAACTCTTAATCCAAACCACTTTAAATCGATTGAGCAAGATGATAATCGCCAATACTGTACATGACATAATCAGATTATCTTTGCTTGCAAAAGTGTGGGTGTCCATTGCTTGATAGCCACCACCCATACTGATAAGACCTTCTTTAATTAAGGTCAATCCAATCAGCAATACCACGATTCCTGTCACCAATGGTGTAATGAGTTTTTTCACCCAAGGTAAAATGCGTGATACACCCATTTCGATAAATGAACCTGCGATCACCACACCAAAAATAGAAGCCATGACTGCTTCAACTGGAGTACCCGCTGCTACCATTGCAGAACCAATCCCAATCATTGGTCCAATAAAGTTAAAGCTTGTACCCTGTACGATCAATAAACCTGCACCAAAAGGTCCAATTTTTTTGCATTGTAAAAAAGTAGCTACCCCTGAAATCACCAAAGACATCGATAAAATCATGTTGGTGTCTTGAGGCGATACGCCTAGTGCTAAACAAATGAGTAAACCCGGGGTCACAATTGGAACGATAATCGCCAATAAGTGTTGTAAAGCAGCAAAAAATGCGATAAGTGGTTTTGGACGATCATTTAAACCATAAATAAGATCGATTTGACCCTGTTTTTGATCGGAAGAGGTATGAGAATCAGACATGGTACAGAAAGAGGAAGCTGCGAGATGGCGCTATTCTAATCGCTTTACACACTATTACAAAATAAAAAGCCAGCAGTTGTGAAAAAAACTTGTAACTGTCAATAAACTGTCACTACTAAAAGTTATCTTTTTTCTGTATAATTTGCCCTCAAATTTAAAGCGTATCGAATTTACATGTCTGATATTAAAACTCTCCGTAATATTGCCATCATCGCGCACGTCGACCATGGTAAAACGACTCTAGTAGATAAACTTTTACAACAATCAGGTGCACTCGGTGACCGCGCGGGTGAGATTGAGCGTGTTATGGATTCGAATGCGCTTGAGTCTGAACGTGGTATTACCATTCTTGCAAAAAACACTGCAATCAAATGGTTAGACAAACGTACAAACACTGAATACCGCATTAACATCGTCGACACCCCGGGACATGCTGACTTCGGTGGCGAAGTTGAACGTGTAATGTCTATGGTTGACTGTGTACTTCTTTTGGTTGATTCACAAGAAGGTCCAATGCCTCAAACTCGCTTTGTAACTCAAAAAGCGTTTGCGCGTGGTTTGAAGCCAATCGTGATCATCAACAAAGTAGACAAGCCAAGCGCTCGTCCAGACTGGGTGATCGATCAAGTATTCGATTTGTTTGATAACTTAGGCGGTAGCGACGAACAGTTAGATTTCCCAGTTGTTTATGCTTCTGGTCTTCGTGGTGTTGCTGGTCCATCTCCAGAAGAACTTGCTGAAGATATGACCCCGTTGTTCGAAACAATCGTAGATATTGTTGAACCACCTTCAGTTGATGTTGATGGTCCATTCCAAATGCAGATTTCTTCACTTGACTATAATAGTTTTGTGGGTGTAATCGGTGTGGGTCGTATTCAACGTGGTTCAGTAAAAACCAATACACCAGTGACTGTGATCGATAAAGATGGCAAGACACGTAATGGTCGTATCTTAAAAATTATGGGTTACCATGGTCTTGAGCGTGTAGATGTAGATTCAGCTCAAGCAGGTGATATCGTATGTATCACTGGTTTGGATGCATTAAATATTTCTGACACGATCTGTGATCCTAAAAATGTTGAAGCATTACCTGCATTGTCTGTAGATGAACCTACAGTTTCGATGACTTTCCAAGTAAACAACTCACCGTTTGCGGGTAAAGAAGGTAAATTTGTTACTTCACGTAATATCCGTGAACGTTTGGATCGTGAGTTGATTCATAACGTTGCTTTACGTGTAGAAGATACTGACAGCCCAGACCGTTTTAAAGTATCTGGTCGTGGTGAACTTCATCTTTCAGTATTGATTGAAACAATGCGTCGTGAAGGCTTCGAGATGGGTGTTTCTCGTCCGCAAGTGATCATGAAAGAAGTTGATGGCGAAATGCAAGAGCCATACGAGAACGTAACATTTGATGTTGAAGAACAGCATCAAGGTTCTGTTATGGAGCAAATGGGTAATCGTAAAGGTGAGTTGACCAATATGGAAGTTGACGGCAAAGGTCGTATCCGTATTGAAGCAACTGTTCCATCTCGTGGTTTGATTGGTTTCCGTTCTGAATTCTTAACCATTACTTCTGGTACTGGTATCATGACTTCAAGCTTCTCGCATTATGGTCCTGCGAAACAGGGTGCAGTTGCGAAACGTCAAAATGGTGTGTTGATCTCTATGGTTAACGGTACTTGCTTAGCGTTTGCATTGTTCACTTTACAAGACCGTGGTCGTCTGTTTGCTGAACCACAGTTAGAAGTGTATGAGGGTATGATCGTAGGTATGAACTCTCGTTCAGACGACATGACTGTGAACCCAACTAAAGCGAAACAGTTAACTAACATGCGTGCATCTGGTACAGATGAAGCATTAACGTTGACACCTGCTATTAAATTCACGCTTGAACAAGCATTAGAATTTATTGAAGATGACGAATTAGTTGAAGTTACACCTAAATCTGTTCGTATTCGTAAAAAATTCTTAACTGAAAATGAACGTAAACGTGCTTCTCGTGGCTAAGTGTTTTAACTAGGAATAATTTCATTTCTAGAAAAAAACCGCAATTTTTTAATAAATTGCGGTTTTTTTATATAAATGTAAAAGGCTTTTGGTTTTTAACAAAAAACGAGTAAATTAAGCGGAAATGTACATGGAAACATAATGTATACTTCGTCACATAAAAAATACCTAAAATTGGCTTGGAGTTAAAATATGAGTATTCTTTCAGAATTCAGAGAGTTCGCCATTAAAGGCAACATGATGGATATGGCAATTGGTGTCATCATCGGTGGGGCATTTGGTAAAATTATTGACTCATTGGTCAAAGACGTGATCATGCCATTGATCTCTGTAATCACAGGGGGCGGTGTAGATTTCACACAAAAATTTATTGTATTGGGAGACAACCCGAATAATTTAACTTCATTGGATGCTTTACAAAAAGCAGGTGTGAATGTTTTAACCTATGGTAACTTCATCACGATCTTCTTAAACTTCCTGATTTTGGCTTGGGTTGTATTTCTGTTGGTTAAATTCCTTAATAAAATCCGTAAACCTGCTGAAGCTACACCTACTGCAACACCTGAAGATATTGAATTACTCCGTGAAATTCGTGATGAATTGAAGAAACGTCCGCAAGCCTAATAAATTGGATTGAAGTTGCAGGATTATATATTTTTAAATTGTTTTAGAAATATAAAATGATTGTAAAGAAACGAATTGAAACGGTACGATTAAGTACCGTTTTTTATGCGAGAACATAAAAGGATGATGGCTATGGTAAAAAAAAGCATAGGGATAGTGATCACACTCATGGCTTTATCCGCTTGTTCTGAGTATCCAAAAGAACAACAGGCGGTAGAAAAGGCTCAGGCTGAACGTGCAGATCAAGCCCAAGCTGCAAGTGGTTTGACGTTTAGCGATATGCCGAATGAACAGACCACGTATGCCACCATTGAAACAGATTCAACAGATGAAAATGAAGCACTGTTACTTGCTTTGGAAACACGGTTGTTAAAGGCTAATTTTGAATTTATTGAAAAAGACAGTGGATCATCATGGTCGGAAAATGATTGTACGCTCAACAAAGTCATACAAGTAAAAGGCGAAGGAATTCGTTCATATAAAGCCGTCAGTAAAGAAAAATTAGGCGATGATCAACAGTATCGCCCAGATTTTGTCTTGTTGGTGTTTAGTTTTAAAGATGAAGCGACAGCTGAACAAAGTTTTAAAATGCTGGAATCAGCCGTTAATTCGGCAGGAGGTTACTGCAATGGTAAATCGCCTGAAAATATTGTCAGAAATGGCAATGAAATTTTTTACTTTACGACCAGAGCAGAGATGTTTAGGACGTATATTGATGATTATGCGAAGTTTGTCCATGAGTTTAAACCTGAACAAGGTGATTCAAATATATAAAAGAGTTTAAATTCATGAGAATAGCTCAGATTTTTATTTTTTTGGCGAGTTTTCTAATCTATGGATGTCAAGCCCATGTTAAAGTTGATGAAAATTTTATTAAGCAGTTCAGCCCAGAAATACGCCCTCAAGTAACCTCGATGTGTGAACAATATGATTCTAATGATCAGGTTCAAGGAGTTTATTTTAGTCACTACGCATTTGGTTTATATACCTTTATTGGAATTAAAAACAACAGATTTGAAATATTAAGCTTTGATGATGTCAAGTATTCTTCTATGGATCAAGTTTCAAATATTGAATTGCAAACAGGTCAATATATAAAACGAAATGACCAAATCATTTTAAAAACGGAAAAAATGACTAAGTCAGACCCCTTGGCAAACCAAAGTGCAGATTTTGAAAACTTTATTTATTTGCGAAACTCTCAAAGTGCATTTCTAATTAAAGATATTGAGGATGTAGCCAGTTCAATGTCATGGTCACAAACGATGGGAAGTGCGCGTTCGCAATTTAAGAAGATTCATTGTCATATTCAGGATTATCATCATTATAAAGGTGATGAAGAACCATCACCATCTTATCAAGCATTGCCTAAACGCTTTAAAGCACTTGTGTTTGATCAACCTTTGCATTTGATAGTAAAGTCTGCGGAAGACATTTCAAAGTCATTAGAGCGAAATGATGATTCCGAAACAGTTATAGAGCAAACAGTTCAAATTCTAAGTGGCAATACTCAGAAGTTATTTATAAACCAGCCAATCTGTATTATTCAAGGGCAAGGTAAAGGATTGTATGGATATATCAATCAACCGAGTCAGCCCCTTACTACAGCATGGATGAGTTTTGAGCAAGGTGTAAGTACGGGAATTGCCAGACAAGGCGATATCATTTCAACTTCATACCACGAATGTAAATCTTTAAACTAGGGTGTGTTGACACTTTTA
>NZ_LBNA01000027.1:0-50609 GCF_001005515.1 Acinetobacter sp. Ag2 | reverse complement strand
TATTTTGAGGGGGGATTACCCATCTGTTGTAACCTTTGCACCTACAGACAGTCTATCTTTAAGCTTTTGGAAGTCTTTTTTGGGAATGTTATTTGGAAGAGCTTGTAAAGCAAGTTTGTTTTGAATGGCTGTATAAGGGTGCTTACCGACCAAATAGGACATATCATTTTTTAAAATTAGCTGCAATTGCACTTGAAGCTATAACTATTAATAAAACACATAAATATTTCATGTTAAGCCCTTTATAAAATGTTAATTATTCTGCCTTGATTATATTGTGAACTATATTTGAGATACTTTAAATTAACAATAGGAGCTGTTCATATATCCATCTGATCCTTCAAGTTCCATAAATAAAGATCATTTATATAAAGTCGATTGATTTCTCAAATAAATAAGAAGTTTTTGTTCATTACTTAAATTACATTTAAGTAATATTAAATTTTAAATGTATTAATTCTTCACTATTTCTGATAATTTTTGTATAGTTTTGATGGAAATGAGAATTCTTATTATTTTTTTTTGCATATTTCTCAAATCTGATCTCGTCAATCTCATGGAATTTTATGTATGACAAATTTTAATCTTTGACCAAATACAATTGCGCTTTTAGGTATTTTTATAAAAAGAAAATAAGTTTTAAATTTAGTAATTTCAATTATTTATTTTAAGGTAATCAAAGATGCAAGCATTTATAACAAAAGATTGCTTTACTGACCATGGTGGGCGAATTCTCGAAGGTGATGATTCTTGGATCGTTGAAGGCAAGGGGGTTCATCTTGAAGGAATGACACATTATTGCCCAAAATGTAAGGTTTTATCTAAGGCTATTGCAACACAAAGAGGATTTATACAAATTAATGGTCGCAATCTTATTGTGGCTGGTGATACTTCAACTTGTGGGGCTAAATACATAAAAATATCTGATTTGGCTGTTCGTTGTAGAGGTCTGCAAAATAGTTCAATAATGAAAATAATACAATTGATGAATGAACAGCTTTTTTCTGATGAATTTATGCTGATTGATGTGGAAACAAGTAGCATTATTGCAAATATGCCCTACAAGATACATAGAGAGAACGGACGTATAGAAGAGGGGGTTACTGATGAGAATGGTTTAATATCATCACTACAAAATACTAATCGTGCTGAAAAACTTAAAATAGAGATTGTTAATAATTTCTTTAACTTAGATGATTTTTTAGATGAACATTTTTAATAAAACACTTACAATGTCAGGAACAGGAGCTAAAGCCCCAGTTAAAATAGCGATTAAAACAAACTATAGAATAACCATTATGGTCAATGACAATACAGTTATCCTTGGGACACATGCTGGGATGTTATTGATAGGACCAAATACATTTGAAATTTATGACCCTAATGGTAGCTTTCATTATCCTGGTATTTCGGGAGGATCTTTAGGATTATTCCCTGTTGATGACTTAGGTAAACAGCATGACGTTTTTAAAAAATATCTTGAATATCAGTTAATTAATGGTGAGAGAGTTTATTTGTATTCATTTTATGTATCTAGAAAAGAGTTCTATCAAATTGAAGAAAATATTCTAAATCAAGTTGGCTGTGGACCAGTTTTAAATTGTACTCAATGTACCTCTGGTGCAATATCTGGAGTTGGTATTTTTAAGAATATACCATCTGGTATTTTTCTTCCTTCTAATTTAAAAAAGGAAATGGATAAAATTTCAAAACCTTTAAAAATCATAACAGGAAATTAGGGTCTGCTTATGAATAAATATGTAAGTTATATTGTTTTAAATACTCAACTACTTATAGGTTTTATTTTTTCATACAATTTTATAGATAGGGCGTTAATTAAAGAAAATTTTTTTATATATATACTTCTTGTTTTTATTTGTTCAAACATATTATTTTTTATGGGTAATTTCATTAAATATTTCTCAGTTAAAGCATTCTTATCAATTTTTATTTCTAGTTTTTTTATTACCTTGATTGTTCTTAAATTTAATAAACCTGAGATGGAGTTAAGACCTATTGATTATGCGTTAGTAATGGGATATTTAATTGTAATTTTAAAGCTTTATATAACGACTCCCATAGTTTTAATCATAGAAATTTTATTAAAGAAAAAGTATAAGTTTTAATACTTCTTTGGTGCTGAAAAAATCCCTGCCTTAATTGTTGAGAAAAAGAAGTAATTTCATGAAATTAAAAATATTATTTTGGCTTTCTACTTTAAATCTGTTTGGTATATTTTTAGTTTATATACTTTCATTTATGACAAGAAATAATCACTATGCCATATCTATAGATATGTTTTTTGTAGGCTCATCGGTTGTTTTATTTGCATTATCACTATTGCTCAGAAACACAAAAGCAATATCAATTAGTTTGTTATCTATAGGGCTTGCGGTCGGTATGAATTTTTTTAATATCAGTATTAGCTATCAGAAATGGATTGAACGTGAGCAACCTGAATTAGGACATAGATAGGCTTTTCACTGTTTTGAAAAAGTGAATAATGAAAAAAAAATCTTAATGATTATTGAAGAAGAGCATAATAGCTCAGTTTCTGCAATGATTTTTTATGGTATCTCCATAAAAAATACAGCGAGCCTAACACTCAAGCACAACATAAATTTAATAGTATATCCAGCCTAAATATGGGCTGTTAAAATTTTTTTTTGGTGGATCATCAAGCATCAACCTTCACTCAATTAAGACAATGTTATCTGATTAAAATTACCTCCCTATTCCCAGAATTGAATCCCATGGAGCAAGTTGGCAATTCATCAAGTCATCAAGCGACATTGGTTATTAAATCGCTGTTATAAGCGTGATGAGGCTATTGCTCATCAAGCTGTCATAACTTGGAATATGATCTGTTGTAGATAATAAGAAAGATAAGCATTGATTGCAGTCTATTTATGATTCTGAAAATTACATTTAAGTAATATTTAATTTTAAATGTATTAATTCTTCACTATTTCTGATAAGTTTTGTACGGCTTTGATGTAAATGAGAATACTTATTATTTATGTTTGCATATTTTTCAAATCTGATCTCGTCCATCCCATGGAATTTTATGTATGAGAAAGTTTAATCTTCGTCCTGTTTCGATAGCGCTTTTAGGTATTACAACAAGCACAGTCTATGCAAATAACAATGCAGAAGTGAATTCTGCTCAACAACTTGCCACTATTGTTGTTTCAGCTGCAGGCTACGAGCAAAAGTTAAAAGATGCACCAGCCAGTATTACGGTGATTACCGAAAAAGATTTAAAAGATAAACGTATAAACTCTATTGCAGACGCGTTAGTCGATATTGAAGGTGTTGATATTAGCCCTCAAGCTGGAAAAACAGGGGGACTGAATATTCGAATTCGAGGAATGGATGCTGAATATTCTTTGGTGCTAATCGATGGTCGCCGTCAAAACAGTACAGGAGATATTACTCCCAATGGATTCGGTGAATCCAACAATAGTTTTATCCCACCGATTTCAGCAATTGAACGGATTGAGGTGATTCGAGGACCTGCTTCTACACTTTATGGTTCTGATGCAATGGGAGGGGTTGTCAATATCATTACTAAAAAAGTATCCAATGAATGGACAGGTAGTTCGACCATAGAGGCAACTTTACTGCCAAACAGTTCTAATTTTGGTAATCAACGTGCTGTAGATTCTTTTATAACAAGTCCAATTATTAAAGATTTGTTGGGGTTGCAGCTTCGTACACGAACAGCTAGACGAGCTCAGTCCAATGTCGGTTATCTCGACCAAAGTGATAATGCTGTAATACTTGATAGAGGAGATAATCCGACCAAATCAGCGATTGATACTGTTGGTGCTCGTTTAGCACTGACACCAACAAAACAGCATGATCTTTACTTAGAGTATGAAAAAACTGAGCAATGGTATGACAACAGTAAAGCTCAATTGGGCACATTGGGTGCAAATGGAGGCTATGACAAAGCTCAAGAATATAATCGAGATCGAATTGTACTTGCGCATACATGGCGCAATGATATTGGGACCTTAGATTCGAGTATTAGTAATACACAGACAGAAACAATAGGTCGACTTATTCCTGCACGTGCTCAAGTGGGATCAACTGTAATTAACCCGCGTCTTCTTGAAAGTAAAGATACGATTTTTGATATAAAATTTGCTAGTCAATATTTTGATGCCCATAACATTACTTTGGGTGGACAGTGGTGGGATGCCAGTATTAAAGATGGATTAAGGGTAAATAAAGAGGTTTCTTTTAAACAGATTGGTGTTTTTGCAGAAGATACATGGGCACTTACTCCAAGTTTGGCTCTCACAACGGGTTTGCGTTTTGATAATCATGATACCTTTGGCTCCTTTTGGACACCTAGAACCTATTTGGTGTGGAATGCAAATGATAATTGGACCCTTAAAGGTGGCTATAGTGAGGGATATAAAGCACCTCGCTTAGAACGTCTAACCAATGGGATTTATAATGTTGGTGGGCAAGGACGAACGCCACTTTTTGGTAATCCAAATTTAAAGCCGGAAACAAGCCGTAACCTCGAGTTCGGTACTTATTTTACGAATGAGTCCAATTTTGATGCCAATATCACTACATTTTATAGTCAAGTGAAAGACAAAATAGTCAATGGACCTATCGAAAGAACCTGTGATGCCAAGAATATTGCTGATAAAAAGTCTTGTGAAGAATATATGTCAAGCATTGGTACGCCATGGTTAATGCAATCTGGCGACACTGGCACTCGTGCTTGGAGTGTTAGGCGTCCAATTAATGCACAAAAAGCTAACATCTATGGTATCGAAACAGGATTGAATTGGGAGTTCGTGCCGACTTGGAAATTGGGATTGAACTATACATGGACTGAAACGGAAATTCAGGATAAAGCACTGGGAAATCCACCTTTAAACGATACGCCTAAACATATTGTGAATGCATCAATGAAATGGCAAGCCGATGATAAAATTCAATTATGGGCGAGGGGTGAATACCGAAGTGAACGTGCGCGTTATACGTCTAGCTATAATAATTTAACAGCAACCGAAAAGGGGGTATATGATGCCCTCGGTGATTTTAAAGCCTATGCTTTAATGCACGTAGGATCAAACTTTAATGTAAATGAGAAGTTGGATATCGGAGTAGGCTTATACAATGTATTTGATAAAAACTTTATCGATTATCAAAAAGTAGGTTCACTTTATTATAATCAGTACAGCAACACGCAAGAAGGTCGTCGAGTTCAATTGAGTACTACCTTTAAATTCTAGCATGAGCATATATCGAAACTTTATCCTGATAGAGTTTCGATATTTTATAAATTAAAGCATTGATTTTTTGTATTTAAAATTAATAAAAAGAATTTTTATCTTGATGGATACAAAACCATCAATAGGGATCGGGAATATTTAATATTCCCGATCTAACTTACTTGGATTCGGGGGGCGTCATACCAAATTGCAAATAAGCTTGATTAGTCGCAATACGTCCGCGTGCTGTACGCATCGCATAGCCTTGCTGAATCAAATAAGGTTCAATCACATCTTCTAAAGTACCAGAATCTTCAGCCATGGCAGCGGCTAAAGCTTCAACACCTGCTGGACCACCATCAAAGCGTTCTAATAACATCGACAAATAACGACGGTCGAGTGTATCTAACCCATCTTTATCGACATTCAGCATATCTAAGGCACGTTGCGCCATTTCTTGAGTGACTTCACCTGTTCCTTTGACTTGTGCATAGTCTCGCACACGACGTAATAAACGGTTGGCAATACGAGGTGTTCCACGTGCTCTTCGAGCGATCTCTTTTGCACCATCAGGTGTAGTAGGCACATCCATTAAATGTGCTGAACGAGCCACAATGTGGGTTAAATCTTCAACGGAATAGAACTCAAGACGTTGCACAATCCCAAAACGATCACGTAATGGAGAGGTGAGTAGACCTGCTCGAGTTGTTGCGGCAACCAAGGTAAATGGTGGTAAATCCAGCTTAATCGAACGTGCGGCTGGACCTTCACCGATCATAATATCAAGCTGATAATCTTCCATGGCAGGATAAAGGATTTCTTCAATTACAGGCGAAAGGCGATGAATTTCATCAATAAAGAGCACATCGCCTTCTTCAAGATTGGTCAGCATGGCTGCCAAATCACCTGCGCGCTCCAAAACAGGACCAGAGGTTGATTTTAGATTACCTTCCATTTCACGTGCGATGATATTGGCTAAAGTGGTTTTACCTAAACCCGGTGGACCAAATATCAAAGTATGATCAAGTGCTTCACCACGACCACGTGCAGCGCCAATAAAGATTTCCATTTGCTCACGGACTACAGGCTGACCGATGTAGTCATCCAATGATGTTGGGCGTATGGCACGATCAAAATGATCTTCAGGTTTTTCAGTCCCACTAATTAAACGGTCTTGCATGAGTATTTTGATCTGTCTTATTTATTCATGGATTTGAGTGCAGCACGGATGATGTCGCTTGCTTCAGTATAGTCTGCTTTCACGGCATTAATCAGTTTTTGTGCTTCTAAAGGTTTATAACCTAACGATTGTAATGCTGCTTCAGCTTCAGCAACAGCAGAATTACCTGTAAATTGTATTTGAGCTGTAGTCGAGTTATTTGAAGTGCTGCCTGTCGAAAATGCCTTAAAACGATCACGAAGTTCAATCATTAAGCGTTCCGCTGTTTTGGTACCGACACCTGGAACTTTAACCAAAGTTTTGACGTCACCATTTTCAACAGTATGCACTAACATTTCTACACTTAAGGTAGAAAGAATACCCAAAGCCATTTTAGGACCCACACCGTTTACTTTGAGTAGGGTACGAAAAATGGTTTTTTCTTGCGCGTTTGAAAAGCCATATAACAATTGAGCATCTTCACGAACAGCTAAATGCGTCCATAAGGTGACCTGTTGTCCTTTTTGCAGTTGGCAAAATGTTGAAAGTGGGGTGTCAATTTCATAGCCCACTCCATTAACATTTAAAAGTACTGTTGGTGCTTCTAAAGCGAAGACTTCACCGATAAGACATCCGATCATTGCATTGGTTCACTTAATTTTGTTCATGGTTGAATAGTAGATGCCATTTGCTCTAAACGCAAAATTGCTTTGAGGATTTCTTTACGATTTCGTGCAGATTTTATCCAAGCAGGTAAGCG
Organism: Acinetobacter sp. Ag2; assembly: GCF_001005515.1. NCBI lineage: Bacteria > Pseudomonadati > Pseudomonadota > Gammaproteobacteria > Moraxellales > Moraxellaceae > Acinetobacter > Acinetobacter sp. Ag2. The sequence goes on along the minus strand of NZ_LBNA01000027.1, from coordinate 43,450 downwards.
AGAAAAATAACTGGAATTTCCTGTATTTTGTGTTCTTTCACGTAAATCAGCGAGAATAAAGGATTTGAGTACTTGTAAATGCTCAGGATTGTGTATGTAGAGATTGCCAAGTCGGGTATGCGCAGTCAAATACAGTTTAAGCCCAAATTGCGTATGCTTAAGTCGATTTGCGTTGGCATAGTCGATATCTCGTGGTTTTACGCTGAGTTGAGAAGTCTTATTGCATATAGGACAAATTGCCTTTACATGTGTCACTGGATTTTTAAGATGATATATTTTCTGGTTTACACTGAGTTGAGTTCCACCACAAAAATGACAGCGTTCGGTAACATAAACATAGTAATGACCATTAAATTCTTTATTGTATTCTTTAGAATGACTGTCTAAGTGACGGTTGCATTTACGACACGTAAATACAAAATGCGAAGTGCATTCACAACTGAACGTTGTTTTGTCTAACTTTTGATAATGGATGATTCCTGGGGTTTCGCAGTCAGGGCAATGCACCCATTGATCGGCAAAAATAAACTGAGATTTATACACCCCATCATCAATATAGCGTGATGTCATCAGAAAAACCCTACCTTATTCCCTTGAAGTTCTTGCGCCAAATTATAGGCTTGGTGATCTGAAAACTTACTGACAATATCAAGAACTTGCATAATATTGTCATAGTGATTATCACTAAAGCGTGCGCCAAAACGTTCTAAAATGGACATCAAGCGACCATCTTTAAAACTTAAAGTTTTATGTGGTGTGGTCAGTGGAATAAATGCATCTAAGATATGTTGCAGGCTTTGATGTGCAATAATTTCCAACCCTGACTTTTGTGGATGTTCAAAGATCTTTTCACGAGCGAGGTTTTTGGCACGATCTATTCCCAGTTCAATATCTTCAGAACAGTATTGCAATAAAGAGTCTTTGAGTTGTCCTGATATAATTTGGAAATGTTGCTTTGCAAAAGCAGTCGTGACTTCTTCAACTAAACGTTTCATCACACGACCACGTAATGCTGCAATCTTTTGTTGCCAAGTGGTGTAGGGCATATTTAATTCAGCAGGAACACCAAAATCTCCTAATAAATCAAGAAAAATAGGTTCAACTTCTTCATAAGAAAGCATGTTGAGAATAATCCCATCCTCTAAATCAATTAAGGCATAACAAATATCATCTGCTGCTTCTAATAAATAGGTTAAAGGATGGCGACACCAGCGATATTCACCTAATTGAATTAAGCCAAGTTGGTCTGCAATTTGTTTGAGGATTTCTTTCTCAGCTTGATAACAGCCAAATTTTGCCCGTTTACTAGCAGGTGTATTACCTTGAGATTCTATGGTTTGGGATAACCACGGATACTTTAAGTAAGCTCCTAACGTTGCGTAAGTTAAGCGCATTCCTCCATCATGAGGATGGTAGTCAATTTTGGTCAGCAAACGTAATCCTTGCGCATTACCCTCAAACTGACGAACATCTGCTTGTTGTTCAGAACTTAAGTCTTTTAAAAAATCAGTATGTGCTGCATCGTCAAACCATTCACGAATGGCATATTCACCAGCATGCCCAAAAGGTGGATTGCCAATATCATGTGCTAAACATGCTGCTTGTATGATTGCGCCAACATCGGCTGGGGAAATCCAGATTGGAAGTTCTTTTTGTATTTTTTCGGCTGCCAGCATACCCAATGAACGACCAATACATGAAACTTCTAGAGAGTGCGTGAGTCGTGTATGGATACCATCGTGTTGAGTCAGTGGATGGACTTGAGTTTTACGATTCAGTTGTCTAAAACTTTGTGAAAATATAATGCGGTCATAGTCTTTATGAAAAGGGCTTCGTGCTTGTTCTGTACTTTGTTTCTTACTTCCTAAACGAACAGTTGAGAGAAGTTCTAACCAACGCATTTGAGTCATTTATCATTTATCATTTTTTCGTTAATTGTATGATGCCAAATTTATGAAAGATGTACTAGAGGCGGGCGACATAAGTTGTCCCACTATATTTATATTTGGGCGCGTTTTTCCAAATTTTTTTCGCCCTAATTTTTGAAGTCTGTTGATACTTCACAAATGCTAGGTCAGGGCTGGTATTTAAGTTCTTTGAGGAAATAGAAATTGTCGTTGATAGTGTGAAATTAAACTTTTATACATGTTTGCATTCATTAGTCTTATATGTTCAACTTATTTTATTTTTAATTTTATATATTTAGGAAATAAAATAAAAGTAGCTTGCGTTTTTAGGAGTTCAAATTGGTTAACCCAAAAGAGCCACAACAACAAGATGAAATGAAACAACTGTTAGAGAGTTTTCTAGCAAATGTATTCGCAATAACAATCATAGGTGTGATTGGATTATTTTTATACGGATTCGTACAATTTTTAGCTTCCTTTGAACCTAAAACTCGTTTGAAGTATGCGGATGTAACTGTAGAGGAGAGACTTCGCAACTCACCTAAAATTTTTGATTATTTTTACAGGCAATCAAAATTAATTTTTGCAGAAAAATTACCATTGATAAAATATGATGATTTTCTATGGGTCTACCAAAAATCAACTTATAAACGTTATCACTTTGAAATTTCAAGTTTAGATTTATCACAACAGCAATTTGAAGATATTTTTATTGCTAAATTTAATCATGCTGGATGGGAGTTGATTCAAACTGACCGGGATCGACCTTATCAATTAGACCAAGTAGATTATACTTTTGTGGATCAATTAGGAAATCGAGCATTCGTCACTAAACCCATGCATAATCAAAAAAACTTAAATTTCTGGAAAATTTCAATGGTTGAAAATTCAGGTGTTTACACGTATAAGCAGTGAAAAATTTAACTTAATATCATTGAGTAATTAGAGTAAAGCATGAAAAAAAATTATTTTTATACACAGCAGCTATTTTATTTACAGCATGTAGTCAATCGCATGAAAACAAACAGGGGACAATAAAAGAAAATACGCAGCAGTATGACAACCCAAAAGCAAAGCATGAAGAGAAAAATGATTCAAGAAAACCTAAAGTTACTATAGATCAGCCGATTGCAACTTTTGCTTTTCAGAAAACCTCAGATGGTCATCTAACCAATAATTGTATCTGGACAGATGATCCAGATGCACAAGGAAAAGTGTATTGGAGCATCATACCGAGCAGTATGTTGAATGGAAAATCTAAATTTACTGCAGAGGATATTACGCCAAGCAAAGTAAAAATTGGACAACCAATAAAAAACTGCAATGAAGGTTATCAAAATGAAACAGCAAAATATGCTTATGCGATAGATCATGATGGTGATCTAGTGAATACGGTTGCCCTCAAATTAGACCGAATGATAGAAACAGCAGACCACCTTTATACAATTGATCTGAATAAAAACGCACATCCTGAAAAAATTTATGTTTGCTATAACATGGAAAGTTTAGATGTATTTTTTATAGATTCTGTGCCCAAAAATCCCGATTTAAGACATGTAAATGTTGAATTGTCCTATGCAATTGATGGAGAAATTGAACCAGATATTTCATGTGGAAAAGTTTTTTATCAAAAAAGTGGAATCATTGCAAAAGAAGATCCGAAAACAGGGGACTACACATATAGTGCTCAATAATTCAATTGTTACGAATCATGTTTAAAGACGAAAGTCAAAGTAAATCGAATGTTTAAAAGCAAGATTTCAGTCTTTTTTAAGTTGGATATGACTAGCTGAAATCTTGCTTTCACAGTAGAATATGCGCTCTCTTCAAGTCACATTGAGGTAGGTTGCCAAAGCCTGCCCGTGGAGCCAAAAACAGCATGTTTATCGTTGCCGGTGCACCTGCACACTCTTCTTTTAAGCAAACACAACTATTAACACGCCTTGCGTCAATCAGTTCTGTTCAATCAATAGAAAGCCAATGGGTTTACCTTTTCGACCAAGCGCTCAACGAGCAACAACAGCAATCTGCTTTACAGCTTTTAAACGATGGTGCATCGTTTGAACTACATCAGGCAACCAGTGATGAAGTACAGATTTTAGTCACGCCACGTGTCGGTACAATTTCGCCGTGGTCGTCTAAGGCAACCGATATTTTTGCCAATTGTAATACGCCTGTACACCGCTTAGAACGCGGTGTTTTGTTTACTTTAAAGGGTATTTCTGAAGTATCTGAAGAAGTGAAACAAGTTTTACATGACCGTATGACAGAAAGCGTTTTCAATAAAATTGATGATGCATCCGCATTGTTCTCAGAAACTGCACCTAAGCCGTTAAACTCAATTGATATCTTAGGTCAAGGTAAAGATGCACTGGTTAAAGCAAATTCTGAATTCGGTTTTGCATTATCAGATGAAGAAATTGATTATTTAACAGCAGCATTTAATAAATTAGGTCGTAACCCACACGACATCGAGTTGATGATGTTTGCTCAAGCAAACTCAGAACACTGTCGTCACAAAATTTTTGGTTCTGAATGGACAATTGATGGTGAAAAACAACCATTGTCATTGTTCCAAATGATTAAAAATACCTATAAAGAATCTCCGACAGACGTATTATCAGCCTATAAAGATAATGCATCGGTGATTGTTGGTTTTGATACGCAACGTTTTTATCCTAAAAAAGATGAAGCAACTGGGCACTATGTTTATAAATATAAGAGCCAAGCTGCCCACATCTTAATGAAAGTGGAAACCCATAACCATCCAACTGCAATCGCACCATTTGCTGGCGCGGCAACAGGTTCAGGTGGTGAAATTCGTGATGAAGGTGCAACTGGTCGTGGTGGTAAACCAAAAGCTGGTTTAACAGGCTTTACAGTGTCTAACCTGAATATTCCGGGTTTTGAACAACCTTGGGAAGAGAATTACGGTAAACCATCACGTATGGCTTCACCACTTCAAATCATGATTGATGGTCCATTGGGTGGTGCTGCATTCAATAATGAATTTGGTCGTCCCGCACTTAATGGTTACTTCCGTACTTTTGAACAAAACGTAAATGGTGAAGTAAAAGGTTTCCATAAACCGATCATGATTGCAGGCGGTTACGGTAACATTCGCCCTGATCATGTCGAAAAAGATGCGATTCAACCAGGTGATTTACTGATTGTCTTAGGCGGTCCTGCAATGCTGATCGGCTTAGGCGGTGGTGCAGCATCTTCTGTAGACAGTGGTAAATTGGGTGAAAACCTAGATTTTGCTTCGGTTCAACGTGAAAACCCAGAAATGGAACGTCGTTGTCAAGAAGTGATCGATGCATGTTGGAGAATGGAAGATTTTAACCCGATCGTATCTGTGCATGATGTTGGTGCTGGCGGTATTTCCAATGCAATGCCTGAATTGGTCAACGACCATGAATTAGGTGCAATTCTTGATCTTCGTAAGATTCCATCACTAGAACCTGGTATGTCACCAATGGAAATCTGGTCAAACGAAGCACAAGAACGTTATGTGTTGGCAATCAAACCAGAATCATTAGAATTGTTTGAGTCTATCTGTGCACGTGAACGTTGCCCATTTGCAGTATTAGGGGAAGCAACAGAAGCACGTCAACTTACTGTGAATGATCCATTGTTTGATAACAAAGCAGTGGATATGCCAATGCAAGTCATGCTTGGTGGTACACCACGTATGAGCCGTTCATATGAAACAATTGAACGTAAAGGCAATGCATTCGATGCTTCTAAAGTTGACTTGAAAGATGCAATTTTCCGTGTATTGAAAAATCCAACTGTTGCGTCTAAATCTTTTCTAATTACCATCGGTGACCGTTCGATCACAGGTATGGTTGCACGTGATCAAATGGTGGGTCGCTGGCAAGTTCCTGTTGCCGATGCCGCAGTAACCACAACCAGTTTGCAAGGTTATACAGGTGAAGCAATGGCAATGGGAGAGCGTCCTCCAGTCGCATTGTTAAATCCTGCCGCTTCTGCACGTTTAGCAGTTGCCGAAGCAATCAGTAATATCATGTGTGCCAATATTGAACAGATCAGCGATATTAAATTATCAGCAAACTGGATGGCGGCAGCAGGTCAAAAAGGTGAAGATCAAGCATTATTTGAAGGTGTAAAAGCCATTGGTATGGAAATGTGTCCTGCCTTGGGTATTGCGATCCCTGTTGGTAAAGACTCACTGTCTATGCGTACCACTTGGAATGATCAAGGTGAAGATAAAGCAGTCACTTCACCAATGTCAGGTGTCATCACTGCATTTGCACCTGTATTAGATGTACGTAAAACTTTAACCCCTGAATTGAAAAATGAAGATTCCGTTTTAGTCCGTATTGATTTATCTAAAGGTCAGTTCCGTTTAGGCGGTTCGATTCTTGCTCAGGTATATAAAGCAATTGGTTCTGTAACGCCAGATGTTGACAGTTTTGACGATTTCAAAGCATTCTTTGCTTTAGTACAAGACTGGAATAACCGTGGTTTAATCAAGGCTTATCATGACATTGGTGATGGTGGTCTATTGGCAACTGTTGCTGAAATGATGTTTGCTTCACGCTTAGGTGTGTCACTTGAAAACCAAACGAATGAAAGCTTATTTGCTGAAGAAATCGGTGCAGTATTGCAAATTTCTCAAGCAGATTGGGCAACTTTGGCTGATGAGGTTGCAGTCTCAAGCTTAAGAGATGCGATTGCTGTAGTCGGTACAGTCAACGATTCTGATCAGCTTACTGTCAATGGTCTAGTGCTAGAGCGTGCTGAATTACAACAAGCTTGGACTGAAGTTTCTCATCAAATCCAGCGTTTGCGTGATAATGTAGAAACTGCTGACTCTGAGTTTGCATTGATTGGCGACCGTGAGCATAAAGGCTTAATCGCATTACCAACATTTGATTTAAATGAACCTGTTGAAGCGCCATATATCAACGAACGTCGTCCAAACATGATGATTCTACGTGAACAGGGTGTTAACGGTCATGTGGAAATGGCTGCTGCATTTGATAAAGTCGGCTTCAATACTGTTGATGTCCACATGAGTGATTTACTTTCAGGTCGTGTTGATTTAGATGATTTTGAAGGTTTGGTTGCTTGCGGTGGCTTCTCTTATGGTGACGTTTTAGGTGCAGGTGGTGGTTGGGCTAAATCTGTATTGTTCAATACGAAGTTGCGTGATCAATTTGAAAAATTCTTTAATCGTGACAATACTTTCTCCGTAGGTATTTGTAATGGTTGCCAAATGTTGGCACAGCTTGCGCCACTGATTCCAGGTGCAGACAACTGGCCACGTTTCCGTCGTAATACTTCAGAAGTATTTGAAGCACGTGTAGTCAATGTAAAAGTTGAAAAAACACCTTCTATTCTTTTAGAAGGTATGGAAGGTTCTATTTTACCTATTGCTGTTGCACATGGTGAAGGTCGTGCAGAAACTTCTGCGGAAAACTTTGCTTCACTCAATGCGGGTAATCAAGTTATTTTACGTTATGTCGATAGCTTGGGTAATGTAACTCAACAGTATCCATTGAACCCGAATGGCTCGCCTGAAGCAATTTCTGGTGTAACCTCAAAAGATGGTCGTGCCACCATTATGATGCCACATCCTGAACGGAATTTCCGTGCAGTTCAACACTCTTGGAAACCTGAGGAATGGACAGAAGATGGTGCATGGTTACGTATGTTCCGTAATGCACGTAAGTTTATTGGTTAATTAGATCTATACCAATGAATTGTAAAAGCCCCGTAAGGGGCTTTTTTAATTTATGATGTTTGAAAATATTGAATACGTATGAAAAATGAAAAAAAGATTATTGGATGTGACAAGAGTTATTTTGGATAAGTTTAGCAATCGCTATCATGATTATGATAAGTTCTGGGGTATAGGTGTATTGTATAGCCATGCAAAGCATTTAAATACATCGAGCTTTACTTTTAAATTGTTGAATCAACACCATGATATTAACGATGTTTTTTTAGAGAAAGTTCATCAAAAATTCTCTAAACATTTAGTTCATTATTTAAGTATTCATCATAAATTTCTGACTGATTTAAGTTTGGCTATGATTAAAATTGACTTCGATCGTGATCATCTTTTAAAGCCCTCAACGTTATATGGGGATTATTTTTATGTGCAAGTCGAGCTTATAGATCAAAAAGGTCAGTATTTTATTGCTGAGTTGGATGGCTATTGTTGTCCTCACATTGAATGGATTCAACAAAGAAAATTGATTGATTCATTGCCATTAGAACAAAAAAAATTTTACTGGGAAGCTTAGAGTGAACATCAATAAATGCATTGATAATTTGTTACATTTTTTGAGTTGGTTTATTTCTTGCTTGTTATAAATTGTCTATTAAAAGACCAATGTTTTGCCCCAAAGGTGTTCCAACATGTAGCAAGAATGAGGTGATAAAATGATAAGAATAGTAAATTATTCAACAGCAGAAAAGGTCATCCTTCGCCAAAAAGGATGGAAATGGTTTGGTGCAGTTTTACTGCTACAAATAGTGATTATTTTGAGCGCATATTTTATTGCTTAAAAAATACTTTTATTCACATTTAATCGCAAAAGCCACTTGATTGTGGTTTTTTGCATATAATTTTTATAAATGATGCTAAGTATATGTAAATGATAAAAAACATGATGATTTATAAAGTTAATCTTATTTCAAAAATTATTTAACGCTATACTTTCACAAATAATATTATTTTCAATATCAGACAAGCTTATCGCGCTGAAAAAATAATGAGCAAATAAAATAGGATTTCGATATGACAAGAATAATCTTTGCGATTTCAATACTTTTTGGGTGGCAATTTACGCATGCTCAAGGCGTTCAAATTGGATCATTAATTGACATCAAAGCTTTGAATTGCGACATGATTTTTCAAAAGCCTGAAAGCAAAATTGCGGGATTATTGCGTGACTTTAGCGCAAATGGACCAAAGCAGGTCAAATTAAATAAATCAAAACAAATGATGACGATTGGAGGGCATACTTATCTGGGAATACAAGGTCATCAGTATTATAAAACAGCACATACTGAACAGGATGATTTAGCGGTTGATACTGATGTTTTTGGGGTTCGACTAATCAAAATTGCATTACAAAAACATCAATTGGCAAATACGCAATACAAGGGCTATTATTTTGTATTTCGAGGGGAGCCAACCACAGTACTTTATCATTTACGTAAGGTTGTAGGTGATGAATGGAATATCGAAAATGCTATAGATGAAACACCTCAAGGAAATTCAAAATTAAGCTGTGGTTATACAAGTTAAATCATGAATAGAGCTATATTTTTAATTACTTTTATAATTGCTTTAACTGGTTGTTTTCCATATATAGTGATGACAGAGCCTAAAATTAATCTGATTGTAAAAGATTCAGATGGGAGATTAGTCGATCAAGCCCATGTCGTTTTAACAACAATATTAAAAGATGGAAAGATGACTCAAACATATAAGTCTCAATATACTGAAAATGGGATGGCATATTTTGATATTAGAAAATCGCTGACATTAAATATGGGAACAAATAGACAGTATTTTTGGTCAATTTGTATCTCTAAAGAGGGTCATAAACTGCAAACACATACGATTAAGGATCAAAGTAATCTTGAGATCCATTTAGAAAAATTGCAAGACTCTGAAGTAAATCAAAAGTGTCCAACTCATATAAGTCGAGTAGAGCGGTAATTGTCAATAAAGAAACAGTCTTTTAATAGATATTTCGAATTTAAGGAAGATCAATGTATGGACAAATTTTTTTTAATTCCCTTTTTCATCTTTTTAACAGGATGTTTTCCTGTTTATAAAACACAAAAGCCGCAACTGACTGTAAATGTTGTAAATGAACGGGGAGTCGCTATTCCTAATGTAAAAGTCGTCTTAGTGACCAGTGTACGTCCAGCAAAAATAGATGACCAATACGATGAAAAGTATAGCAACCAAATAGGCGTCGTAAACTTTGAAAAGCAAGCGCAATGGAAAGTTGAAAGTCTAATGATTCATGGTGTGCAGTTTTACGATTGGCATTTATGTGTGGCAAAAGAAGGCTATATTACTCAAGATTTTATTGATGTCACTAAAAATGAGCAGATTAAAATTATTTTAAAGCAGGGTAATACACCATTAAGACAATATGCTTATCAGTGCTAAGATGTTAAATATTAATGCTGATTATCATACTTAAAGGTAAATAACTCATAATAAAGCTTGTTCTCTCCTAAGCATTTAACAAATATAGTCAACTTGATGAAAAATTCAGACAGTAAAATATCATTTCTCTTGATCACTAAAATGAATGCTATCGATATATTGTTTGATGACCTAAAGCTTGCACTGCCAAGCTTTACCTCCAAAGTTTAAACCGTTTTGCGCAGGCGATACTTTACTTTTCAGAGATGAAAAGTAACAAAAATCTTGCGTTTAACAGGGGTCTTGCGCTGCGAACAAAGCAATCCTTTGTTTTTTGCTCATATACCCCCGCTCAACATGGCGACATTCATGTCGCCTCACGATAGCAAGACCATCAATGATTCAAAAGGGCAAAATATATGAATGATCAAAATCTTCTAAGGAGTATATAGGTTATTGAATATCAATGATTGATCGCAAAGTACTTGTATGAATCATTAGACGGTTTGACTATATGCATAAAAAAACCACCCGGAGGTGGTTTTTCATCTTAAAAAATTAATGTGTGGCATCAAAATTATAAGATTTTTGTTTTTCAGTATCGAATTTGCCTTCCCATTTACTGATTACAAGAACAGCAAGTGCGTTACCAATTACATTTAATACTGTACGTGCCATATCTAAGATACGGTCAATACCCGCAATAAATGCCAAACCTTCTAGTGGAATACCCACACTGCCCAATGTTGCCAGTAGCACAACGAAAGACACACCTGGAACACCTGCGATCCCTTTAGAGGTAATCATCAGTGTAAGCACTAAAACAATTTGTTGTGTGATGGTTAAATCAATACCATAAAGTTGAGCAATAAAGATTGCCGCAATACTTTGGTAAAGCGTAGAACCATCTAGGTTAAATGAATAACCAATCGGTACAACGAAACTGGTGATTGACTTAGGCGCACCATAAGCTTCCATTTTTTCCATCATACGAGGTAAAACGGTTTCAGAGCTTGCAGTCGAATAAGCAAGTATCAATTCATCTTTTAAGATTTTGATAATTGTCCAAATACTGAAACCACAGAATTTAGCCACAAAACCAAGCACGATAAAGATAAAGAATAGAATTGCTGCATAAACCAATACTGCCAGTTTAATCAGTGGCAATAAAGAACTGAAACCAAAGTTTGCGACAGTAGCAGCGATCAAGCCGAAAACACCAAACGGTGCAAACATCATGATCATATGCGTTACTTTAAACATGGTTTCAGAAACAGCTTTTAATACATCGATTAAAGGCTGTTTGGTTTCTTTAGATAATGATCCAAGACCGATACCAAAAATCACTGCAAAGAAGATGATTGGCAACATATGCCCATCGCTCATTGCAGCAAAGATATTCGGTGGAATAAGTGAAAGAACGGTATTCACTAAACCATGAGCTTCATGACTGACTTCCTGTGTCGTTTCTTTATATTGAGAAATATCAGAAGTTGTCAGTGTAGACATATCAATGCCTGCGCCTGGCTGGAATACATTCGCAGCAACTAAGCCCACAATGATGGCGACGGTCGTAATAATCTCAAAGTAAACAATGGTTTTTAAACCTAATTTACCGACACTTTTACTGTCGCCTGCATTGGCAATCCCTAAAATCAGCATGGAAAGCACAAGTGGGATTACAATCATTTTGATCAGATTAATAAAAATCTTACCTAATGGTTGTAGAAAGTTTGCAACGATGTCATTACGAAGTTCAGGAGAGTTGTGCAAGAATGCACCAACAAGGATACCTAAGAAGAGCGCAATAACAATTTGCCAAGCTAGGCTAATTCTCATTTTCTTCATACTGAGCCCTTAAAATTCAGATTTTGGCGAAAAGAAAACTCTATCAAAAAAATGAAAAAAAAATCCCGCTAAAGTATGTGGGTACTTTAGGGTGGGAGATTCTGAACATTCAGAGTATTTTGAAAATGGTGTATTCTGACGCTATTTGACTCTGTAATACTAATATTTTTATTAAAAATGCGTTCAATTGATTAAAAATAATTCAGTTTGATTAAATTATTCGATTTTATTGTGAAATTTTATTAATTATATAAATTATATTTTACATATTCATTCTATTTGTTTATGTCTTTTGCTGAGTCGGAGATAAGCCCATATCATCAAAATTGCAAACAGCGATCCAAGATAGATCAACTTAGGAATAACGATGAAAGTGGGTACACCCATTTGATTGAGTTGGATAAACAAATTGATGCCTTGTGTGGATGGTAAAATATGAGCAAACGCTTGCATCCAATGCGGCATTGCGGCTAAAGGCCAAGCAGCGCCAGATAATAAAAATAAAGGAATTGATGTAAAAACAATAACATGTCCAGCCCGTTCTGAAATATCCAGATAACTTGCTAGAACCATTGCCATTGCAATCACACAGCTAATAAATATAGGTACTGCAAATAGCATTCCCCAAAAGTTTCCACCTCGTGGATAATCATTGAGCCAATAGGTAAAACCAAATAAATAAAAACAACCCAAACAACCGATGGTTAAAGCGGCTAAATAAATCGCAACAAACTCAGGCAGGGTAGCACGCCAGTATTGTTCACGATAACCAGCAAGCAGCATGCATAAACCTAAAACGATGGTCTGATGGATAATTAATGGTGCAATTGCTGGAAAAATATAACTGCCATATCCAGATAAAGTATTAAATAGTGGAATTTGATGAACAGGAATTGAGGGTTGAAAGTGTGAAATTTTCCCAAACCTTTCTGCATGCTCTGCAATTGTATTTTCAATCGAAGTGGCTAGACCTAAACCAATTTGTTTAGTTTTAAGAAAATAAGCACTACTTAAATATAAACCGATACCGCCTTCTTCGCCCCGTACAACACTATTGGACAAGTTCTCAGGCAACAATAAAATACCATCGGCTTTTTGTTGTTGAACCATTTGTTTAGCATGTTCAAAATTACCCGTAATTTCTGTAATTGCTACATTGGGGCTTTTAGAAACTTCGACAATAATTTCATGACTGAGAAAGCTTTGTTCTTCATCTACAATAATGATCGGTAAGTTTTCTGCTGTTTGTGCTTTATAGGCAGTAGGATAAAAAAAACTATAAAAAAATACCGAGAGTATCATCGTGGTCAATATGGACGAATTTTTCGCTATATTTTTAAAAGTGGCAAAATAGTGTTGAGCGAGTGCTTTAAAGAAATTAATCATATTGCGCCCCTTGAACCACTTTTTTGAGGAGCAAAGTAGAGATTGCACCATATAAAATACAATAAATGGTTAAAATTCCGAGAGGAAGCATCGAGATAAAAATGGGACTGCCCACGACCCATTGTTCAGTTTGTAATTTTGCATAAGGTGTATAAGGGATAATATTGGCCCAAAACTGAGTAAAGATAGGGGCATTATTCAAAGGCAGGGTGACACCTGCAAAACTCAAAGAAGAACCGCCATAGACTGCAATAAAGCCAAAGGTTTTAGATAAATTTTTGGTTGCAAGTACAACTGTGCTACTGATTAGGGCATAAGCTGTATAAAGTAAAAATTGTCCAAGCAAGATCATCCATAAACTTCCAGCAATAAACCAACCTCGAATTTCAACCAGCCAAAACATCCAGACCCATGTCCAAAAACAGAAGATCAATACATAGAGCATATTTTTAGCCAGTAATGCAGTAAAGATAGATCTTCCTTGAACCCATTGCCTAACACTTGCATATTTCAGTTCTTGACCAACTGCAAAAGCAACGCAACAACAAAGCAAGAGGTGCAAAATTGCTGGAATCATAAAAGGTTCTAGATAGAACTCATAACTCAGATTTGGATTAAATAATGGTGAGATTTTAACATTCGGTGTCGCGATTTCAGCATAAGGAATTTTGTTTTGATAATAAGAGTGTTGTGCAAAATCACCGATTGCCTCAACTGTTGAGAGTAACATTGCAGATGAAATGCCATTTCCGATACTGAAATAGGACTGGTTAAATGCAATGCTGATTTGCGCATCTTGTGCTTGTACCAATCTTTGTTCAGCACCTACAGGAATATGTACATAACCCCAAATTTTGGTTTGATTCAGTAAATGTTCAACTTGATTTGGGTCATTTGAAACGGTATGAATCGAAAGTGTGTGGTTGTGACTGAGATATTTCTCGATATTACGACTTAACTCACTTTGATCTTGATCAATAATGGCGATCGGTAAATGTTCTGCTTTGCCTGCATAAAACATGCTACTAAATAAAACAATAACAAACAAAGGAGCGAGTGTGACTAAGCATAAATCCCACTTATGTGTAAACAGATATCGAAGCTCTCTTCGCATGCTCGCCCACATGTTTATTGATGCTCTTGAAGTTTAAAAATCACACTCATACCGACTTTCAAATCAGGCAATGCTTCAGCAGGCGTCAATTTAATTTTAAAGCTACGAATATCATAACCGCCTGTTTGACGCGTGGTTTTAATGGTTGCAAATTCACCTTCTGCATCAATGTTTTTAATGTGAAATGAAACAGTTTTGTTTAATGCAGGTATAAATCCATCGAGTGATTTTGCTTGATAAACCTGTGCATATTGATCTTCTCTAACATTTAAGCTGACCCATTTTTCTTCATCTTGGATAATACTCACCACAGGGACACCAATCGCAACCAATTCAGATGGTTTGCCATAGGTTTTGGATACAGTACCATTCACAGGCGAATAGAGTTTGGTTTCTGCTTCTAGCGCATTTGCCTCGGCAACAGCAGCTTTGGCAATTTCAACTTGCGCATCAGCACCTGATTTTTGTTCAGCAGTGCTGCCACGTTTGGCACGCGCATATTGTTGATAGGCAGCTTCACTCATTTGCGTGGCGGATTGGGCAGCAGCAAACATTTCATCACGGCGTTGGCGTGAAATTACGCCCTGAGCAAAAAGAGTGGAACCACGTTGGTAGGTTGCTTTAGCAAGATTTTCTTGTGCCTTTACACTTTGCCAATTGGCATAGAGGGTATCAATATTTTCTTGTTGCGAGCCACGATTAGTTGTGGATTGCAATGCCAAAGCTGATTGTAGGGTGGCAAGAGCCTGCTGTTTCTTTGCTTCAATTTCTGGACTGCTTAGAGTAACTAGAAGTTGACCCTTATTCACTTTTTGTCCATCACTGACAAAGATACCCTCAATTCGACTGGGCACTTTGGTACTGACATGCAGTGTTTCTGCTTCTACACGACCTTGAACATCTACAGTTTTAGGTTGGTAACTTTTCCATAATCCAAATGCAATCAATCCGATAAGAATGATGAGAATAATCAAACCAATTGCAATTACAGTTCTTTTTTTAAAGGCATTTTCCTTGACTGTTGAATGTTGAATCGCGTGTGATTGTTCATCCGTTGACTGAGATAATGTGGAGTTTTCAGCCTCATTGATTACACGATCATCCTGTGACCTTGAGTTGTTCTGATGTTCCTGAACTTGATCTGACGCTTGCGTATTGGCGATGTTGTCATGCGAACTTTCAGCATTTAACTTAGCGTCTGATGTTGAATTATTATGCGTATTCTGATGGTTATTTTCTTGTGACATTTTTAGCTCCATCTTCAACGAATAAAATCGGTGTTGGTTTGATTAACATAGTCTTTGAACTGAGAAATTGAGCCATGACTTTGCAGTAGGGTCGCCAAAGCCATTACATATTTATAAGCATTGAGTGCTTTTTCAGTTTTTAATACACTCAATTGATTCTGTGCATCAATCACTTGGCTCGCTGTCCCCATATCTTCTTTAAATGACAATTGCTGAATACGGAGATTTTCGAGAGCAGCTTGTTCATTTTGTTGTAAAAGTTGATTGGATTGTTGGGCTGTACTTAACTCACTATAAGATTTGTAAATAATATTCTCAATCTCTTGTTGGGTACGTGCAGTCATTAATTCAGTCGCATATCGCTGCAATTCAGCAGCTTGTACATTTTTATTTTTATCAATGCCTGAGAATAAGTTGTAACGGGCAGCAACTCCTACAATCCAGTTTTGATTGTGATCTAAACTATATTCCCCAAAAGCAAATAATTTAGGTTTCTTGGTTGCACTCTGAATTTTGACATTTTGATTGGCTAACTGTGTATCCATCTGCATCTTTCGAACTAGACTTGATGTTTCAGGATAAGAATCAAGCAATTGATTTAGGGATTGGCTTTGTTGACGATTGACAAAAAGTGGGGTTGTTAGTTGGTCTATACTGGATTTATTGAGTAAATTTTTTAGTTGAAACTGACTGGATTGTAAATTCGCAGTGGCATTTTGTTCAGTTCGCAAGGCATTATTTCGTGCAACTTCAAATTGCATACGCTGTCCTTTGCTGACAAAACCCTGTTTCTCCAGTTTGAGGGCATTGTCATAGTGTTGTTGCATTGCTTTAAGGTTGAAACGGCTGGCATCTACAAGTTGTTGTTGTAATTGCACATTAAAATAAGCCTGTATCACTTCAAAACGTTGCGTATCTTGTTGCTGTTTGGCATCCAACTGGCTACGTTCAGCTTTTAAATTTGCAATTTGTTTGGTGCTGGATGTAATACCACCAGTATAAATTGGCATCATTACTGAAACTGTTGGACGAACAACTTCATCTTCTAACACAACGTTTGCAGTATCTGGAATTAAACCAATACCATTATGAATGCCTTGTGTTAATCCCTGTTTTAAAGGATCCGTGATCGTGGAAGGAATGTTTTGTTCTGATTGCCATTGATCAACACGTTCATTGACACCTTGCGATAAGGTTTGTTCGAGATTATTTTTCACACCGTTTAATGGAAGGTCTGTTTCAGTATGAAATTTATAAGCACGGACATTCAAGTCTACACGTGGTAAACCAATATTTTTTACAGCCTCAGCTTGAAGTTTTGATGCTCGATTTAAAGCGTCACTGGCTTGAGTTGTATAAGAGTTTTCAAGTAAATATTGTTCTGCTTGGCTGTAGCTTAAATTTTCAGCAAAACTCATTTGCCCCAAGATCAGGCTGTAAAAAACATATCCGAAAGTTGAAAGTTGAAGTGTTTTGGATAATGCTTTTCTATTTTTAAGGTGTTGTGATTTGATCAGCATAATCTTTTGCATCTGACTAAATTTAAAAACTATTTTACATGGAAAAGGCTGGAGTAAATAATCTAAATAGCCCTAAGAATATGTGTAGTTTTGTAGTTTTATACAGTACATAGGATTGATTAAATTATAATCGCTAAGGCGATATTTAAATAACAATCGAATCGTAAAACAATTATGGAGAAGAAAATGTCAAAAATTACTGTGGAATCTTTAGTTAAGGCACCTATAGACGTGGTATGGCGTATTTATAATAACCCTCAGGATATAGAGCAGTGGAATACAGCTTCACCTGATTGGCATACGGTAAATTCGAAAAATGATTTACGCATCGGTGGTGAGTTTTCAAATCGTATGGAAGCTAAAGATGGCAGTATGGGTTTTGATTTTGCTGGCACTTATACAGAGATTATTCCAAATGAAAAAATTGCATACTCATTTGGAGAGCGCCAAGCTGAAATTACCTTTACTCAACAGGACCAAGCTATATTGGTTCGCATAAGCTTTGATCCTGAAACTGTATACCCTGTTGAACAACAGCGTGCAGGCTGGCAAGCCATTTTAGATAATTTTGCGCGCTATGTGGAAAACGAAAATTAGCGCTGTACAAACGTATAATACAAAATATTTTAAAGTACTTAACTTAATGATCTGAAAATATTTTAGATCGAAGTTGGGTACTATTTTGGAAATCTTATTGTATACCTTGAGTGTGATGTATAGCCCTGGTCCAGTCAATTTTATTGGGTTAAATTCAGGATTAACCGGCAAAATTTCTTATTTCGTGTCTAGTATCAGTTAAAAAACACGTGTAGTCGCAAACATAGACGAATTATCAACAGACTCTAGTAGTAATTGATTGAATTATAGATTATAAACTTAAAATACACGGCAATTTTGATCAATAAGTCTACTACAAGCCAAGACGGTTTATGGCTATATCCATCTACTTGATTGCAAACCAACAATATCTCTACAGAACCCAAATATATGATCAGTTCAACAAGATTATGTTTAAAACCGTTTACTTCTGCTGACGCTGATGAGTGTTATGCCTGCATTACGCCGACATTGACAAAGTATATGTCCTGGGACCCACCTCAAGATCAAAATGCTTTCGAAAATATTTGGCGAACATGGTTAATCACCATTCAAGATGAGTCAGATTGGGTTTTTGTCATTCGAGATCAATTGAATGATGAATTTTTGGGTTTGGTTGGCTTTCATCAAGCAAAGCAGTCTAGACCTGAGTTAGGTATCTGGATTAGAGAAGATCGCCATGGCTTTGCTTATGGAAAAGAAGCCGTGACAGCAATTGCCGATTGGGCTTCAAGACATTTTAATTTTGAAGCTTTTATTTATCCTGTTGCAATTGAAAACTATGCAAGCTGTCGTATCGCTGAATCTTTAAATGGAACGCCCATCTATTGTTCGCAACAACCAAAATATAAATCAGTAACCTACTTGATCCCTAAAATTTAAACAATATTCAAATTTTGTTATTGAAAACTTAGCTCTAAATATGCAATTACATTGAAATATTGACTGATAAAGCTACTGCAAGAAAAGGCGATTTGTGGTTAAATGCGCCTATTTCATTCGTTTCACTTTATAAAAGGGAAAAATCATGCGCGCGTACAATTTCTGTGCTGGTCCTGCTGCATTACCTACTGCCGTTTTAGAAAAAGCTCAAGCTGAGTTATTGGATTGGCATGGTAAAGGCTTATCCATCATGGAAATGAGCCACCGTAGTAAAGACTATGTGGCTGTCGCTGAAAAAGCAGAAGCAGACTTACGTAAATTGATGAACATTCCTGAGAACTACAAAGTATTGTTCTTGCAAGGTGGCGCATCACTTCAGTTCTCCGCAATTCCACTTAATTTATTGGGCAAAAACTCAAAAGCAGATTATATCCATACTGGGATTTGGTCTGAAAAGGCTACTCAAGAAGCGCAACGTTATGGTGATATTCATATTGTTGAGGCGGGTACAACAATTGAGGGGAAATTAGCCATCTCTGAGCAAAGTACATGGGATTTGTCTGATGATGCTGCTTATGTTCATTATGCCGACAATGAAACGATTGGTGGGATTCAATTTACCAATATTCCTGAAACCAATAAACCTTTAGTTTCAGATCTATCATCAAGTATTTTATCTGCACCACTGGATGTTTCAAAGTTTGGTCTGATTTATGCCGGTGCGCAAAAAAATATTGGTCCTGCTGGTTTAACTTTGGTGATTGTTCGTGATGACTTGTTGGATCAAGCAAAACCTGAAATTCCAAGTTTACTGAAATACGGTGCACAAGCTAAAAATGATTCTATGGTCAATACACCTGCGACCTATGCATGGTATTTGTCTGGTCTTGTGTTTGAGTGGTTGCTTGAACAGGGTGGTGTAGATGCAATGCATAAAACCAACCTTGAAAAATCTAAATTGCTTTATGGTTATATTGATTCAAGCGATTTTTATAACAATCCAATCGCAGTTCAGAACCGTTCGATCATGAATGTACCTTTTACCTTGGCTGATGCTGCACTTGATAAATTGTTCCTGAAAGAGGCGGAAGAAAATCATTTATTAAATCTTGCAGGTCACCGTTCAGTAGGTGGAATGCGTGCAAGTATTTATAATGCTGTACCTTTAGAAGGTGTACAGGCATTAGTCAACTTTATGGATGATTTCGCTCAACGTAATGGCTAATAGGCTGTTCTGAATAAAAACATGCCATCTTTTAGAGATGGCATTCTTTCTTTAACTTCAAGATTAGAGAAAGGAAGGGCGAAGATTAAAGCGAATAAAAATCCCTCTGATCATCATCAAGAGGGATTTTTTATGTAAATAGATCATGTTGCGCATTAAGTCATTGGAAAGATGCCTAATATATGGATCAATATTGCAGCTAAAAACATACCCAGAACAAAAAAGCAACATGCTCCTTTATCCAAACGTAAGTGAAAACCACTAACTTGATTGATTAGACTAGTCGATTGTTCAGGTATAATTTTCATTACTGAGCCTAGATTTTAAATTATTGTTAAATCCTACTGGTTCGTCGTATTTTTAACATAATTGGCTGGTTAAATAAAGCGCTAAATCTAATTATTATAATTTTTGAGAAATTATTATCTCTAAAAAAATATAAACAGTATGAATTTAAAATATGACTTTTGTGGATGGTTTGTGGATAACTTTGGCTGTTTCAAAATTTTATCGGAAAAAATACGTAGAAATGCATGCTAAACGAGCTTAGCCTATACACAAATCAATGATATTTAATAAATTAATTTTTAGGTCTAAATGTTTGTTTTTAAATTTATTTATAAATTCATAAATCTCTACTTTGAGAAACATAGGGATCACTTGATTATTAAAATAATTCCTTATATTGCTTAATTTATTAACAAACAAATTGGGGGAGATTAATTCATTTTGAATTTAAATTGTGGATAAATCGTTATTTTGAATTCAAAACAAGAAAAATTGAACAGCAAAAATTCAATATATCAAAAATGTTACAAAACGTGTAATAAAAAAGCATGATGGACCTTCATCATGCTTTTTTTAATGCTATACAAGTTTATGCAGCAGAATAAATATTGGCTTGAATCCAAATATTGCCACGAATGTATTGACCAATTTCGAAATTTTTATAAGCAGGGTCTTTGGTTGCGATTCGAACAAGAATCGCAGGTTGATTTTCTTCAAGAATCAAGGTCACATCGTAAAGTGTGTAATCTTGTTGCATAAACTGCATTTGGGTCTTTCCAACGACTTTGCCTTGGAACCATGCTTCATCTTCTTGTCCGAGTGTTTCACCGTACAGATATGCTACCATTTTTGAAAAATCAACGGTTACAGGAGCTTTATCGTCCTCAGATTTGGGTTCCCATGCATCGATTTGCTCTTGCAAGTTTTCTGGAGCAACACCATTGTTTTGTGAAAGAATATCATTCAATGCACGATGATGTTTGATTGAAGCAGGATCATCAACAATGATTTGTTCATGATCAGAAACTTTCTCTAGTTCATATGCCCATGCATTTAATTGAACTCTATATTGCTGATCTTGTAGGTATTGATGACTGTTGACACTGTATAAACTATCAAAGGCGTAGACCACACTGTTAGTTCCAACTTTTAAACTCAGTACTGCTTGAGTATTGGTTTTACAGGTGATAATACGATCAATAGAAGCATTTAATTGATATGGGCTTTCAAAACTAGGAAATGCGGTTTTGACGGCTTTAGGCTTATTATTTTCAACATCGATGACTTGGCATAATTGCACAGCAGAGCCATTTGGACCTTGAATCAGCCAAGTTGATACATCCATATCGCACTCTTGTGAACATAGACCCATCGGCATAACAGGCGCATCTAAAGCAAGACCTAACCATTTGGGCACTTCTGTTGTTGGATTCTCAGTTAAAAGATTCCAATGTTCGACATGGCTACCAAAATTTTGATCTTCGATGATAATTGTTTCAGGTCTGTTTTGATTGTTCATTTTCACGTATTAAATGCCTCTCTTATTCTATTAAATCGAGGATGATGTATAAATTTCAAGTCACGAAATGTAAAATCATAAGAAAAACCAGAAGATTAAAGCGAATTTTCGACAAGAATGGCTCGGGTTGTATTTTAAATGAACAATATAAGAATCTTCTTGTGAAGATTAATATGATATTGAGGTAGCACGAACAAATAAAATAATAAGCATAGGACACATCATAAGCATTTTGCTAAAATGCTTGAAAATCTTGATTAGAGATATTTTGTGCTGCCATTTAAACTTTGGGTCGATGCAGATGCACTTCCTAAAATTCTTCGTGAAGTGATTTTACGCGCTTCTGATCGTTACCAACTCGAAGTCACTTTTGTTGCCAATCAACCTGTTGGAATCACGCCTTCGGTTCGAATTAATTCAATTCAGGCGATGTCTGGTGCTGATCAAGCCGATCAAGAGATTGTTGAGCGTATGGGTGAGCATGATATTGTGATTACTCAAGATATTCCTTTGGCTGCTCAAGTTATTGAGAAAGGGGGTGTTGCAATCCACCCACGTGGAGAGGTGTATACCTCAGCCAATGTAAAAGCTCGACTGCATTTACGTGATTTCATGGATACTTTGCGTGGAGCAGGTGTACAAACAGGTGGACCGCCGCCAATTTCTGAACGTGATAAACGTGAATTTTCGAGCAGCCTAGATCAAACAATTCAAAAGCAGAAACGGAAAACTTCGATTTAAGCCATTTTCATTCGCTTTTTATTTTGAATTTTTATAATTGTTTGATCTTATCATCTCTAACTCGACAATCCATTGAATTGAACTGATGACTTACAGGACAAATTATGCCTTCCAAATCTAACCTAGTGACGACCTATATTTTATTGGTCTTCATTTGGGCAAGCACGCCTTTGGCGATTGTTTGGAGTGTGGCTGATTTGCATATGATGTGGGCGTTGGTATTGCGTTTTTTTATCGCATTGCCGATTGCATTACTTTTACTTTTAATCCTCAAAGTCAAACTACCGCTCAATAAAATTGCTTTGCATAGTTACCTTGCAGGATCATTCAGTTTGATTGGTTCGCAGATTTTTACTTATGCAGCAACCAGTTATTTGAGTTCAGGAATTATTGCGTTAATGTTTGGTTTAGCACCGATTATGGCGGGATTGATTGGTCGTTTTGGTTTTGGTCAACGCTTGCTTGGAATTCAATGGTTAGGCATGCTGGTCGCGGTATGCGGTTTGGCAATCATTTGTATGAGTGGTAGTGCAAGTCAACATGTACATCCTATCGGTATCGGGTTGATGTTGATGAGTGTATTTACTTATGCTTTGTCAATTTTTTGGGTCAAAAAGGTCAATGCCGATGTGCTACCCATGGCACAAGCAACAGGTTCAATTCTTGTTTCAACCTTAGCAGCAAGCTGTCTTATTCCTTTTATCTGGCAACATGCCCCAACACATATCCCAGAAACTAAATCTTTATTTGCCCTGATTTATACGGTGTTGATGGCATCATTGTTGGCGATGTTCTGTTACTTCAAATTGGTTCAAAATATTAAAGCAACGACTTTATCCTTAACAACGGTCATGACACCAATGATCGCCATGTTTTTGGGGGCAATGTTGAATAATGAAAAACTGACAATAACGGTATTTGTTGGTGCAGCCGTATTAATTTGTGGTTTATTTTTATATTTCTATAAAGATTTTAAAGCCAGTCGAAGACTTGCTGAAAAAATCAAAACTTCATCTTGATTATTTATACTCAGTAAATTGCAGTATTACTTTCAAAGTTATTTATTTTTGTTTTAAACACAGCAATATGGAAAGATGTGAGAAAACAATATAAATAAGCCATAAAATAATATAAAAAATTTCATGATAATCATCGAAGATATTAAGATAAAAGAATAGACATAAATGGCATAGGATAAAAATAATATGAATACCGATGTTGAATAGAAATGACTAAGCAAATTAGCTTCAATGCTTTTGAAATGAATTGTATTGCACATCAATCTCCGGGGGTATGGCGTCATCCATCAGACCGTTCTACAGAATACAAAGATATTGAATATTGGACTGATCTCGCCAAGATTTTAGAAAAAGGCTTATTTGATGGGATTTTCATCGCAGATGTGCTGGGAATTTATGATGTATATCATCAAAGTGCTGAGCATGCTTTAACAGGAGCAGTACAGGTTCCTGTAAATGATCCGTTACAAATTGTCCCAGCAATGGCAGCAGTGACACAGCATTTAGGTTTTGGCGTCACCACCTCTATTTCATTTGAGCACCCTTATCCCTTTGCGCGAAGAATCAGTACTTTGGATCATTTGACTAAGGGGAGAGTAGGTTGGAATATTGTCACTTCTTATCTAGAAAGTGGCTCTAAAAATCTGGGGTTAAGCACACAACTCAATCACGATGACCGTTATGACGTTGCAGATGAATATTTAGAAGTACTGTATAAGCTTTGGGAAGGCTCATGGGAAGAAGGAGCAGTTTTAAGAGATAAACAAGCTGGTCAATTTGCAGACCATACCAAAGTTCATCCGATTTTGCATGAAGGTAAATATTTTAAAGTACCTGGTATTCATATTTGTGAACCATCACCACAGCGTACGCCTGTATTGTACCAAGCAGGGGCTTCATCTCGTGGACAAAAATTTGCCAGTCAAAATGCGGAATGTATTTTTATTGCACCACCTTCAAAAATTGCTGCAAAGAAAATTGTTCAGAGCATTCGTCAGAAATTGCGTGAGGAAGGGCGAGATCCTTATGCTGTTAAAATTTATACATTATTGTCTATTGTGACTGATGAAACCGATCAAAAAGCACAGGATAAATTTAAGGAATATCAAAGTTATGGAAGTTATGATGGGGCGCTAACATTAGTTTCAGGCTGGTCTGGAGTAGATTTCTCACAATATCAAGCAAAAGATAAAGTGGAATATATTGAAACCAATGCTATTCAATCAATGTTAGATGCTTATGTTAATGCAGATCCTAATCGTGTATGGACGATAGAAGAAATTGCACAATGGAATAGTGTTGGTGGAAATGGCCCTGTAATTGTCGGTTCAGCTCAAACGGTTGCTGATGAATTGCAACACTGGATTGAAGAAACTGACGTAGATGGTTTCAATCTGGCTTATATTTTGGCACATCAAACTTTTATCGATGTGGTGGAGTATATTGTCCCAGAATTACAACGACGTGGGGTCTATCAAACTGAATATCGGACTGGAACGCTAAGAGAGAAGTTATTTGGGCAGGGCGCATATCTGGTCGAAAACCATCGTGGTGCGCAATTCAGAAAAGTAACTAAAGACAAATTTGCACAAGCCAGTTAAGTGTTTTCATCAGGTTTAAAGGTTTTTTAAATTTGTTCATTCAATATATAAATGTGCTAGTTTAAGCAAGTATTCAATGTTTTATTTAAAGCTGAATACTTAGTAAAATAATAAGCATTATGCATCGCTTAAAAATAAAACACGATAAATTCAATATTATGCCCACTTTATGTGGGTATTATTTTTTGATTTTATTGATTATGAATTTTAATGATAAATTTATGATTTTATTTTGAATATTGAATGCATTTATTGATATAAATGACTGAAAAGAATAATGCTAGTTTAATGTCATGCTTATTTTAAGAGAGTGACAACAATGACTGATTTAAACCAAGAAAAATTTTCTTCGCAGACGGCGGTACCTTTACATTTTTTTAAGCTCAGACAAGATGCGCATGTGATTCAATCGGATGCAGAAGCTGTTCAAGTGGCTCAAGCTTTGGCGAAAGAGTTTGCCAAAGAAGCTTCACAACGTGATTATGAGCGCCGTCTCCCTCTTGCTGAAATACAACAGTATTCACAAAGTGGTTTGTGGGGAATCAATATTCCTAAAGCTTTTGGTGGCGCTGAAGTCAAATATCGGACTTTAGCAGAAGTGGTCAAAACGATTTCAAGTGTTGATCCATCCTTGGGGCAAATTGCACAAAACCATTGGGCATTCATTGAACATTTACGCTTGGATGCAAGTCCAGAACAGCAAAAGTTTTTCTTTGGAGAGATATTAAAAGGGCGTCGTTTAGGAAATGCCTTTTCAGAAAAAGGCAGCAAAACAGTGGCTGATTTAGAAACCACCATTCATAAAACAGCACAAGGCTATGAAATCAACGGGCAAAAATTTTTTGCCACGGGCGCATTATTGGCGCATTGGGTCCCTGTAGTTGCGGTCAATGAAGAAGGTTTGCCGGTCGTAGCTTTAACACCTCGAACCACAGCTGGACTAGAGGTGATTAATGATTGGTCCGGGTTTGGACAACGTACCACAGCAAGTGGCACAGTGGTATTGAAACAAGTACAAGTGGATGCCCAATATATTGTGCCGATCTATAAAGCATTTGAAAAACCAACAGTGGCTGGAGCAATTTCTCAGTTTATTCAAGCTGCCGTCGATGCAGGAATTGCACGTGGCGCGATTGAAGAAACCATTCAATATGTCAAATTGCATTCCCGTCCTTGGGTAGATTCTGGTTTGGAAAAAGCATCCGATGATCCTTATACCATCGCCAATATTGGTGAATTAAAAATTAAATTAAGAGCAGCTGAAGCCGTTTTAGACTTGGCAGGTGATGCAATTGATTTAGCAATTGCTCAACCTTCAGAAGAGCACGCCAATGAAGCGACATTGTTGGTCGCTGAGGCTAAAGTGCTAACTACTGAAATTGCAATTTTGGCATCCAATAAATTGTTTGAGTTATCGGGTACTCGTTCAACTTTATCTGAGTTGAATTTAGATCGTCATTGGCGCAACGCACGTACCCATACTCTACACGACCCAGTGCGTTGGAAGTTTAATTTGGTTGGTAATTATTATTTAAATAACATTCACTTGCCACGCCATGCGTGGAGCTAAGAGTGATAAGAATAGGATAATGGAGAGCCAGCATGAGTGAACAAAATATTCAAACCAATATTAATGATGATTTATCAATCACAGCCAATTATGAAAAAGTTGCAGCAAAGTATCGTCCAATTTTCGAAAAAATCGCCGAAGGAACTCTCGCGCGTGAACAGCAACGTTCATTGCCATATGAACAAATCAACTGGTTAAAACAAGCGGGTTTTGGGGCACTTCGTGTCCCTGTGAAGTTTGGTGGCGATGGTGTCTCCTTACCCCAGCTGTTTCAGTTACTTATCGAACTTGCCAAAGCAGATTCTAATATCGTGCAGGCATTACGGGGGCATTTTGCCTTTGTCGAAGATCGTTTAAACGCGCATAAAGTTGCTGATCAAGCGCTGTGGTTTAAACGTTTTGTTCAAGGTGATCTGGTGGGGAATGCTTGGACTGAAATTGGTCAAGTCAAAATTGGGGATGTAATCACTAGGGTAAAACAAAAAAATAATCAACTGTTGGTCAATGGGAAAAAATATTATTCAACAGGCACTATTTTTGCCGATTGGGTAGACTTATTCGCCTATGATGAAACAACAGACCAACATGTGATTGCTGCTATTTCTCGCCATGCTTCAGGTGTACAGGTATTGGACGATTGGGATGGTTTTGGACAAAAGACGACGGGAAGTGGTACGTTAAGCTTAACTGATGTTGCAATTGAGCGTGATCATATATTGCCTTTTGAACAACGCTTTAAATACCAAACAGCATTTTATCAAGTCATTCATTTGGCGACCTTGTCGGGTATTGCTCAATCAGCTGTTGCAACATTTATTCATGAAGTACAAAAGCGTGATCGTATCTTTAGTCATGGCAATGCAGATCTGGTTCGTAATGATCCGCAAATTTTACAAGTGATCGGTAAAGCATCTGCACAAGCATATGCCAGTGAAACCATTACCTTACGAACAGCAGAAGCTTTACAAAAAGCGTATCTTAGCCATTTTGGAGAGTCTGAGATCAAAAATATTCAGGCGAATAATGATGCTGAACTTGAGTCGGCACAAGGTCAAGTGGTGATCTCTGCGTTGGTGTTGGAGCTAACCAGTCAATTGTTTAATGCATTGGGTGCATCAGCCAGTACAACATCTAAGCAGCTTGATCGCTTTTGGCGAAATGCGCGAGTCGTGTCTTCACATAATCCTTTAGTTTATAAGGAAAAAGTGATTGGAGATTGGGAGGTGAATCATGAGCCTTTACCTTTTGTATGGCAGATTGGCGCGAGTCCAAAGATTGGGGCAGCTTAAATTTTTCATGGGAATATATCAAAAGCTTGCAGATGCAAGCTTTTGTTTTTGAGGCGAGATAAAATTAAAATAATTAATGTACTGGTGAGTACATAAATTGGAAGTTTTAATGCTATAAGAATAAAATAAAATTTAGTAGATTAGAGC
This sequence comes from Acinetobacter sp. Ag2, assembly GCF_001005515.1. Taxonomy (NCBI): domain Bacteria; kingdom Pseudomonadati; phylum Pseudomonadota; class Gammaproteobacteria; order Moraxellales; family Moraxellaceae; genus Acinetobacter; species Acinetobacter sp. Ag2. The sequence goes on along the minus strand of NZ_LBNA01000027.1, from coordinate 15,404 downwards.
CTGTTGACATTTCTATCCTAACCCTTTGGGATAGGAGCTTTTTTGTTGCGAAGATGTTGGTCTTGTTAACTTAGACTGGTTAAGTTTTGCAAAGCCTGCCTTGTGCGGTTAAAAATGTCGAATCTCGCCAGCATCTATGAAGTGTCAACAGATCTAACCGTCAAAAACAAATACAAAGAGGATGTTATGTCACTTCAAGGAAAAACACTTTTTATCACGGGTGCAAGTCGTGGAATAGGGCGTGAAATCGCACTAAAAGCTGCTCAAGATGGCGCGAATATCGTGATTGCTGCAAAATCTGCAGAAGAACATCCAAAATTGGGCGGTTCGATTTTTACTGTTGCGAAAGAGGTCGAAGCAGCAGGTGGGAAGGCGTTGGCAATTCAATTGGATGTGAGAGATCAAATTGCTGTGGCAGCAGCCATGCAGCAAGCCGTCGCGCAATTTGGTGGGATTGATATTTTAATCAATAATGCGGGTGCAATTAAATTATCTGGTGTTGAACTACTTGACCCAAATCGTTTTGATTTGATGTATCAAATCAATACACGTGCGGTGATGGTATGTAGCCAAGCAGCATTACCTTATTTAAAAAATAGCGATAATCCGCATATCCTCAATCTTTCTCCGCCTTTGAATTTAGATGAGAAATGGTTTGCTAGTTATGCACCATATACCATTACTAAATATGGTATGAGTATGTTGACTTTGGGGATGAATCAAGAGTTTGCTAGCTATGGAATCAGTGTAAATTCACTTTGGCCAAGAACGATTATTGCAACTGCTGCAATTGAGTTTTCTTTAGGCGGTAAGGCGTTGTTCAGTAAGGCACGTAAACCAAATATCATGGCGGATGCTGTTTATCATATATTGAATAGCCAACAACGTGCATTGACTGGGCGATTGTTGATTGATGAAGATATTCTTCGAGAATCAGGCATCTCAGATTTTTCTGAATATCGCTATGCTGATTCAGACGATGAATTAATGGTTGATTTATTTGTAAAAGAATAGAAATGAATACAAGTCAAATGTACCGATTTTTCATCACTGGTCTGATTGTTTAAAATCGGTACATTAAAACATTGGAAATTTTTATAAAAAAGCAGAAGATATAGCACCGAATACAAAAAATGTGAGAGTTGTAATTTCGTGTTTGAGTTAGATTGTAAGTTGCTCAGTATTTTTTACTATATCTACAAATTTAAAAGTGTGTCTGTTGCTGCAGACCATTTAGCAATGAGCCAACCTACAGTAAGCAATATTCTGAACAAAATTCGTGCTCACTATAACGATCCGTTATTTTTACGGATTGGTAATGAAATGGTGCCTACTGAATTGTCGAAACAGCTTTATCCTCTGGTGAGCGAGGCTCTGAGCAAAGTTGAAATTATCAATAACTTTAGTGTGAACTTTGACGAAACAGCATCGCATCAACAGTTTACTGTTGCTATGACGGATGTTTCGCATTTGGTTTTGCTTCCAAAGATTTCTCAATACCTCAAACAACATGCACCTCATGTTAAATTAAATGTTCGTGCCATTACTTCTGAAACCAGCTATCAAATGGCAAATGGAGAAATTGATTTAGCCATTGGCTTTTTACCGCAATTGGAAAATGGATTCTATCAACAAAAATTATTTGAACAGTTCTATGTGGTGATTGCTTCAAAAGATCATCCACGTTTAAATCAACAAAGTATGACTGTTGAACAGTATTTGAGTGAATCTCACATCGATATTGATGCAGGGGTAGGGCATTATCACATTGCCAATGAGCTATTGAATTTGGATTTAAAACGTAATGTGTTGATGCGCATTCCAAGTTATCTCGGTGTGGGCTTGGTGGTACAAGATACTGACTCGATTGCAACCGTTCCGTATTATTTGAGCGAAGTTTTGTTGTCTCGAGGAAATTTACAGATTTTTCCTGCACCTATCTCGTTTCCGACCTATTCGATTAAACAGTATTGGCATATGTCCTGTCACCATAAAACCAGCCATCAGTGGCTCAGACATATGTGTTATGAAATTTTTAGTCAAGTTAATTCCATGCCATTACCTAGTCAGTTACTCAGCCCTCAAAACGAATTAGATATATAGCAAATCATAATGTCTTAACTAAACAGTGAATCTGATCAGAAAACAATGAATATCAGTCATTTGAGGTTTCTGAATCAGTTAATTTATCAGGTGTCATCAGGGCTTGATTGACGTAAAGTTTAATCAAGCGTTCACGAGAGCCAATTGACTTTTGATAATGGGTTGAATTTAACAGTAGGGATGCGCCATAGGTGACTGTCCAAATATAAGACAGATAATCACGGATCGACATAATGCTGTTTAATGATTTGAGATGTGCACCAAAGAGGTCTTTAATTTCTAAAATTCGTTGCTCACGGATTGAATAAAGTTCTTCAAATAAATCTTTGAGCTTGCGTTCATTGTTGGTTAAGCGCTCTTCGATCACATGTAATAGAATCGTACGATTCGAATTCAGCATGTTATACAGCATATATTGAGAGACATAAATTTTAATGTCGTGATGGTAGGCTTTGGAAATATCTAAGAGTCTTTTTTCATTTAAGATAATCAGTTCAAGGTAGAGTTGATTTTTACTTTTAAAGTGCTTGTAAATCGTGCCTTTAGCAATATCAAGTTCTGCGGCAAGCTCACTTAAAGTAATATCCTGATTATTATCAAGCAATAAGGTTTCTGCCATTGCTAAAATTTTCTCTTTACGGAGAAGAAAATTTTGTTGGCGCACTGAACTCATTCTATTAATCCAAAACCACTGATGAAGAACTAGAATCAGAGTATATCAGCTATTTGAGTTATTCAATAAAACTATAGTCGTCATTTTCAAGAAAATATTTCAAAAGAACTCTGAGATTCCAAGTCAAAAATCATTGATTTATCAATTGGCAAAAGATAAAGAATTTTCTTTTTTAAAGTCAATAAAATTGAACCTATGAGGTCAAATTATGTAAATGTATTTCCATTATTTTAAGAATTGGATTATTGTTTTTTGACTTGCTTTTGCCTTAAAAAGCTTATGATTTATTTATTTTTACAAATTATATAAGGCTTTAGCTAAGGGGTGTTTAAAGAAAACAAACTTCTAGTGTTGATCAATCTTTGTAAATTTATATATGTTTTATATATAAAATAGCTAGGTTGATGAATGAGGTGTTTGTTTTTTTAATGCAAAAAGATTTATACACGGCTTTAGTCGCAACTGAAAAGTCATGTCACAAGGAAAGCAATCATGCCAATTTACAATGCACCACTGAAAGATATGCAATTTATTCTTCAAGATGTGTTTAAGGCTGAAACGTTCTGGCAAGAGAACGAGAATTTAGCGCATTTGGACATGGCAACTGCCAATGCAATATTAGAAGAAATGGCAAAATTTTCTAAAAATGTCATTCTGGATTTAAATCGTAGTGCGGATGAAGAAGGCGGTGCTGAATTTAACCAAGGTGAAGTTAAAACGCCACGTGGTTTTAAAGAAGCTTTTCAACAGTTTGCCCAAGGCGGTTGGATTGGTTTAGGTGCCAATGAAGCATGGGGTGGTCAAGGCATGCCTAAAATGCTGACCGTGCTTGCAGATGAGATGATTTGGAGTTGCAATCCTTCATTTATGTTGTATCCACTGTTGACTGTGGGTGCAGGGATGGCAATTGATCAAGCAGCATCAGAAGAACAAAAAGCCACTTACTTACCAAAATTTTATACAGGGGAATGGTCAGGGACCATGTGTCTAACAGAACCCCATGCAGGTACTGATTTAGGGATTATCAAAACAAAGGCAGTACCTAATAATGATGGTTCATACAATATTTCAGGAACAAAAATATTCATTACCAGTGGAGAGCATGATCTCAGTGAGAATATTATTCATCTTGTATTAGCCAAAACGCCGCATGCACCAACAGGTTCCCGAGGTATTTCTTTATTTATCGTACCGAAATTTCTTATCAATCAAGATGGTTCATTGGGTAAGCGTAATACGGTTACTGCAGGTTCTATTGAACATAAAATGGGAATTAAAGGCTCAGCAACATGTGTCATGAATTTCGATGCTGCTCAAGGATATCTTGTAGGTAAAGAAAATGAAGGCTTAGCAGCCATGTTTATTATGATGAATTATGAGCGCCTTTCTATGGGGATTCAGGGAATCGGTGCGTCAGAGTTTGCTTATCAAAATGCAGCGCAATATGCCACAGACCGTTTGCAGGGGCGATCTGCATCAGGTCAACAATTTCCTGACAAGCCTGCTGACTCTATCCTGGTTCATGCTGATGTGCGCCGTATGTTGCTCAACGCACGTGCCAATAATGAAGCATCACGTGCATTTGCTGTGTATGTTGGACAACAACTTGATATCACCAAATTCTCAACAGATATTGATTGCATAACAAAAGCCAATGAGCGTGTGGCATTGCTAACACCTATTGCAAAAGCATATCTGACCGATAAGGCACTGGAAGCGGCACTTGAAGCGCAAATGTGCTTCGGTGGGCATGGTTATATTCGTGAATGGGGAATGGAACAATGTATTCGTGATTTGAGAATTTCCCAAATTTATGAAGGAACCAATGGTGTTCAAGCACTCGATCTAATTGGACGAAAAACAATTAAATCGAATGGTGCCTTTATCGCAGACTATCTGACAGAAATACGTGAATTTGCCGACAGTATGCAGGACGCAATATCAATTAAGGCGGTCACATTGGATGTCTGTGCTCAAGTCGACGAAATCACGAAAATAATTATTGAGCAGTCAAAAGTGAGTCCAGATTTTCCGAGTGCAGTTGCCGTAGATTATTTACATGTGGTTGGCTTGTTGAGCTTTACTTATATGTTTGCACGAATAGCTCAAGCGGCTCAAAGTAAATCAGAGACTTTTTATCAAAACAAATTGGTCTTAGCACAGTATTATGTTGCTAAAGTGCTTCCAGACTTAGCGACAAGAATACAGCGTATCCAAGCTGGTGCTGATCTCATTATGCAACTGCCTGAAGATTATTTTACAGCACAGGCTTAAAAATTGTGATTGACAATGGCAAACCATAAGGTTGTTTACTTCTTTGTGGTTTAAAACAAGATTTAAAATCAATGGACAGGGAGATAAAAATGATCGTAATTGTTGAAGCAGTACGTACAGCAATGGGGGGATTTCAAGGTGCTTTATCAGCTTGTACAGCCCCGGATTTAGGCGCAGTTACCATTAAAGAAGCAATTGTTCGTGCAGGTTTACAGCCTACAGATATTGATGAAGTGATTTATGGTTGTGTGCTTCCTGCGGGTCTAAAACAGGGTCCTGCACGTCAAGCCATGCGCCAAGCTGGATTGCCAGATTCAACGGGTGCAACCACGATCAATAAAATTTGTGGCTCAGGTATGAAAGCAGTCATGCAAGCTGCTGATGCAATTCAGGCAGGTTCGGCGAATATTGTTGTTGCGGGCGGTATGGAGTCTATGACAAATGCACCATACTTGCTTGAAAAAGCACGTGCTGGTTATCGAATGGGGCATGGTAAGGTCATTGACCATATGTTTCAGGAAGGTTTGGAAGATGCTGAAACAGGGTTGTCCATGGGTATTCTGGCGCAAGAAATGGCAGATCAAAAGGGCTATACACGTGAACAGCAAGATGCTTATGCAATTGGTTCTTTGAATAAAGCGGTAACAGCGATTAATAAGGGTTATTTTAAAGCTGAAATTGTGCCTGTTACAGTATCATCTCGCAAAGGCGAAGTTGTGGTTGAGCAAGATGAGCAGCCATTGAATGCCAAAGCAGATAAAATTCCAACTTTACGTCCAGCATTTAAGAAAGACGGTACCATTACCGCCGCGAATTCAAGTTCAATTTCTGATGGTGCTTCGGCATTGGTGATTACCTCAAGTGAAGAAGCCAAACAACGTGGTTTAAAGCCACTGGCACAAATATCAGCATATGCGACACATTCTCAGCATCCCTCTGAATTTACGATTGCACCAGTCGGTGCGATTGAAAAAGTATTAAAGAAAACAGGCTGGAATGTTGAAGATGTTGATTTATGGGAAGTGAATGAAGCTTTTGCAATGGTTGCCATGTTGGCGATAGATGCTTTCCAACTGGATGCAAATAAAGTCAACATCCATGGTGGTGCTTGTGCATTAGGGCATCCGTTAGGTTCTTCTGGTTCACGCATTATTGTCACGCTTATTCATGCTTTAAAACGCACTGGTGGTAAGAAAGGTATTGCAGCACTATGTATTGGTGGTGGTGAAGCTACAGCAATTGCCATTGAATTAATTTAATCCTATCCCTTTCATAAACGAATAATTCAAAATCTACTGCATCCCTGTTCGCAGGGGGGGTGGGCGCTTTCATGCTTTATTTTTATATTTTTGAGATTTATTTAAATGATTAACGGTTTGGAACGTGTACGCTTAAATTGCCTGCACAGTAAAATAATGTGTGCTGAACAGGCTGTGAGTTTAATCAAAGATGGTTCAGTGGTCGGTGTAAGTGGTTTTGGCGGTGCAGGCGAGGCAAAAGCAGTCCCTTTAGCATTGGCAGATTATGCGCAACTGCATCCTTTGAAAATTACTTTGGCGACTGGTGCAAGTTTAGGTAACCGTATAGATGGTCGCTTAACTGAAGCGCATGCTTTGGCACGCCGTTACCCTTATCAGGCTGATCCTATTTTACGTAAAGCAATTAATGCAGGCGAGATCATGTATATTGATCAACATCTATCTGAAGTTGCAGATAATATTCGCCATCATAATTTAGCAAAAACCAATGTGGCGATTATTGCAGCCACTGCGATTACTGAAGATGGACAAATCATTCCAACAGGTTCATGTGGAAATGCAGCAAATTTTGTTGAAATGGCAGATCAGGTAATTGTTGAAATTGACACAACTATTCATCCGATACTGGAAGGGGTGCATGATATTTATCTTCCAAAGAAGCGACCTTATCGCGATCCAATTCCTCTTACTCAAGTGAGTGATCGCATTGGAACTTTTGGTATTCATATCGATCCTAGTAAAATCTCAGCCATTGTTTTGAATGATATTCCAGATACTTCATTTAAGATGGATCAAGCAGACGATGAAACACTTGCTATCGCACAGCACTTGATACACTTCTTTGAAAATGAAGTAGCACTTGGGCGTTTACCTGAAAACTTAGGTCCATTACAGTCTGGCGTTGGTTCAATTGCAAATGCTGTTTTTGCTGGTTTTGCACATTCAAACTTTCATGATTTAGAAATGTATTCAGAAGTTTTGCAAGATTGTACATTTGAATTAATTGACTCTGGCAAAATGAAGTTTGCTTCAGGTTGTTCAATGACTTTGTCTGATGAATGTGCCAAGCATGTGATGACAAATTTTGAATGCTATAAAGATAAAATCGTGTTACGTCCACAGGAGCTGTCGAATCATCCTGAAATCATTCGGCGCTTGGGAATCATTGCAATCAATACCGCATTAGAGTTTGATATTTATGGAAATGTAAATTCAACACATGTGGGCGGTAGCAAAATGATGAATGGTATTGGGGGATCAGGGGACTTTACTCGCCATGCCCATTTGGCTATTTTTGTGAGCAAGTCGATTGCCAAAGATGGTGCAATTTCTTCAGTTGTACCTATGGTCAGTCATTGTGATCACGCAGAACACGATATTGATGTTTTAGTGACAGAACAAGGATTGGCTGATTTAAGAGGGTTAGCTCCTCGGGAGCGTGCGCTTAAAATTATACAATGCTGTGCACATCCATCTTATCGGAATGAATTGACGGATTATTTTGAACGGGCATGTGTATTAGGTGGGCAAACACCACATCTTTTACGTGAGGCTTTGTCTTGGCATGCGCAGTTTGAAGAAACAGGAACGATGAAATCTGCTTAAAAACATAAAGCCAATAAAAAACCTGATCTTAATCAGGTTTTTTATTGGAAAATACTACATGACTGAATTAATCAGCGCGACGCCAAATTGTACCTTGACGAGTATCTTCGAGTACCACTCCTTGAGCAAGTAAAGACTGGCGAATTTCATCAGCACGCGCAAAGTCCTTATTTTTTTTGGCATCTACACGTTGCTGGATAAAATCTGTAATATCAGCTTCAGATAAGCCTAATGCTTCTTGCCCAATATCAGACTTTAAAAACTCATCAACATTGTACTGAACTAAACCTAGAATATTAGTCAAATGGCGTAAAGTCGAATAATAAAGCGTTGCTTGCTCTGCATTTTCTTCTTTAACTGCACGATTCAGTTCTTTAATGATTTCGAACAATACCGCAATTGCTTCTGAAGTATTGAAATCATCTCGCATCGCGATATTAAAGCGTTCCACAAATGTTTCATCAAGTACATCTGTAGATAGATCAGCATACACTTGCTGATATGCCTTAAATGCATGATAGAAACGAGAAAGTGTTGTTTTTGCTTCTTTTAATGCAAAATCAGAAAAGTTCACTGGGCTGCGATAGTGTGAAGAGACAATAAAATAGCGAATCACTTCTGGGTGGAACTTCTCCATCACATCACGAATGGTAAAGAAGTTGCCTAATGATTTAGACATTTTCTCACCATCTACATTGATAAAACCAACATGCATCCAGTAATTCACATATTGTTCATCTGTAGAAGCTTCTGATTGTGCAATTTCATTTTCATGGTGTGGGAATAAAAGGTCTGAACCACCACCATGAATATCGAAATGATTGCCTAAGCAGCAGGTCGACATTGCTGAACATTCAATATGCCAACCAGGGCGTCCATTGCCCCATGGTGAAGCCCATGAAGGTTCATTTTCTTTGGCATGTTTCCAAAGCACGAAATCGAATGGATGTTTTTTCTCAACGTCTACATCGACACGCTCAGAAGCGCCAGCTTGCATATCATCCAGTTTACGTCCAGAAAGGCGACCGTATTTGGCAAATTTCTCAACTTCAAAATACACATCACCATTTGCAGAAGGGTAAGCAGCACCTTTATTGACTAAATGACCAATCATATTTTGCATCTGATCAATATAATCGGTCGCACGGGGTGCTTCATCTGGATGTAGACAGCCCAGATTTTCTGCATCTTCATTCATCGCTTGAATAAAACGGTCTGTTAATGCCGTAATACTTTCACCATTCTCGTTGGCACGTGCAATGATCTTGTCATCAATATCGGTGATATTTCGAACATATTTTACATTCCAGCCTTGGCTGCGTAGAAAACGAATGATGTAGTCAAAAGCAACCATCACTCGAGCATGTCCAATATGACAGTAATCATAAACTGTCATACCGCACACATACATGTCGATATGTCCTTCTTTACGGGGAACAAATTCAACTTTTTTACGTTGCTCAGAGTTGTAAAGAACAAATGGTTGCATAGGTTTTCTAAATGTTTCAACAAAAGGGTGATTTATCTTAACCTAAGCTCCATATTTCATAAAGATTTATACGTTAATTTTCTAAGAAAATGAAATTTATACATTTAGGAAAGCAGGCTATTGTATTGCTATGCTAAAATAGCAAAAATATTCCGTTTGATATTCAAAACTCGTCTAGAGTTAAGGTAAGTCCATTTTGAATTCTGAAAATAAGTCAAATCATGTTGATTTTCAAAAAGTTGCGCTTGAAACCTTGCGCATTGAAGAGCATGCCTTAGAAATTTTAGCGACCCAAATCGATGAGCGTTTTACCCGCGCCTGCGAAATTATTTTGCAATGCCAAGGTCGTCTAGTGATTACTGGGATGGGAAAATCAGGGCATATTGGACGGAAAATGGCTGCAACTTTTGCCTCTACAGGAACGCCTTCATTTTTTATGCATCCTGGCGAAGCTGGTCATGGTGATTTGGGCATGTTGGTTAAAGGTGATGTACTGATTGCGATTTCAAACTCTGGAAAGAGTGATGAAATTATGATGCTGATGCCACTCATTAAATATTTGGAAGTTCCATTAATTACCATCAGTGGTGATGATAAAGGTCCGATGCCACAAAATGCCGATGTGGCGCTAACACTTGGAAATATTAAAGAAGCTTGTCCATTGGGCTTAGCACCGACATCGAGTACAACTGCAACATTGGCATTAGGTGATGCTTTAGCAGTGGCATTGTTAGATGCACGTGGTTTTACTGCGGATGATTTTGCGATGTCTCATCCCGCTGGAGCGTTAGGTAAGCGTCTGTTATTGCATGTGAAACATTTAATGCACACAGGCAATGACTTACCCAAAGTATTACCCAATACACCTATGAATAAAGTACTGTATGAAATTTCTAATAAACGTTTGGGTTTAACCACGATTGTCGATGAAAATGACACTTTATTGGGTATTTTTACAGATGGTGACTTGCGTCGTTTAATTGATAAGCAACAAGGTTTTGATGTGAATTTAGCTGTGTCTGAGGTGATGATTAAAAACCCATCAACGATTTCTAAAGAAGCACGAGCTGTGGAAGCTTTGGAAAAAATGAATGAAAAGAAAATTAGTCAATTTGTGGTTGTCGATGAGCATCATAAAGTGATTGGTGTTATTAGTATGCATGATTTGATTCAAGCTGGAGTAAATTAATCAATGGCTTCTTATGTTTTATTAGAACAAGCGCGTCATATTGAAGCATTGGTTTTAGATGTAGATGGAATTTTGAGTGATGGTTTTGTGACTTTGACCAATTCTGGAGACGAAATCAAATCATTTGATATTCGTGATGGATTGGGCATGAAATTGGTCCAAAAATCTGGGATTAAAGTCATTATCATTACTGGACGTAAAAGTCACATCGTAGAAAAACGTATGTCTGATCTCGGTGTCGATTTGATTTTCCAAGGTCGAGAAGATAAGGGTGTTGCGCTTAGAGAAGCATGTGCACAACTTAATTTAGATCCTGAAGATTGTTTATACATGGGCGATGACTGGCCTGATCTTTCAGCATTTGCACTGGCTGGAATGAAAGTTACAGTACCTAATGGTCATGTTGAAGTTCGCCGTCGAGCAGATTTAGTCACACAAGCAATGGGTGGACGTGGGGCGGTACGGGAAGTTTGCGATATGTTGCTGATGGCTAAAGGCACTTACCAAGAACTACTTGAAAAATATACAGCTATACCGCATTAATAGCTTAAATTCAGATTGATCAAATGTTGAATATAATTTATGGATACTAAGGTTCTATATGTGACCGCTGTTGTCATTGCGGCAATTAGTGGTGGCTATTACTATTACAGCGGGAAAGGTAAAAAGCTGGATGGAAATTCAGCACAAAGCATGACCTATTCTGCTGAAGGTATTCAGTTGGTCCAGACCGATGAAAAGGGCAATCTTTATGTTCGTGCTCAAGTTGATCATCTAGAACAAGATTTACAAAGAAAAACGTCTAAACTCAGCAATCTCAATGCTTCAATGTTTAATCAAAATCAAGTTGATTCAACTTTTTTTGCCAAAGAAGCTAGAGGATTTAATGACAATGAGAAGGTTGTTTTATCTGGACAGGTTAAAGCAACTAAACTTGGTGAACGTGGGACGATGGAATTTCAAACAGATGAATTAACAGGCTATCCTAAAACTCGTCAGTTCGAAACAACTCACCAAGTTACTGTCAATGCACCTGATGCAGAATTTATTAGTCAGGGTTTAAAAGCTGATTTAAACCAAGGTCAATATGAATTTGCAAATATTCGAGGAAAGTATGTACCTAATTAAGATCTTTTCACTGAAACAATCTTTCCTGAGAAAAGCGATCTGTACGATCAGTATGTTGAGCTTGTCAGCAACGGCATTTGCATTACCATCAGACCGTAATCAGCCTATTTCACTTGTTGCTGATAAAGCAACGTATAGTGAAGCGACAGGTGTGACAACCTATACCGGCAATGTCATTATTGAACAAGGTACAATGAAGCTACAAGCGTCTTCAATTGTTGCTCAATTGAATAAAAGTAAACAAATTAGCACTATTACTGCGACAGGTGGACCAGCAAAATTTCAACAGCAGGTAGACAGTGCAAAAGGCGTGGCGCGCGGTGAAGCACAAAAAATTGTTTACAATGCTGAGACTGGTATTATCAACCTGATTGGAAATGCTTATCTATACCAAGATGGAGCAAGTATCCGAAGCAGCACTTTAAAATATAGTATGAACAAAGGTGATGTTGAAGCTTCGGGTTCATCGAATACAACAGGTTCATCTAAAGGACGTGTGCAAATTATTATTCCACCAAACAGTGCTAAGTCTTTCCCTGGAGCACGTGATTAATGACAGCTTCGAATCAAAGCCAAACACTGTGTATTAAACACTTAGCCAAAGTTTATAGTAAACGCTGGGTGGTAAAAGATGTTTCTTTTAGTATGCAAAGCGGGCAAATAGTCGGATTGCTTGGTCCAAATGGTGCTGGTAAAACAACAAGCTTCTATATGGTTGTTGGTTTGGTTCGTATGGATAAAGGCGAAATTCATTTAGATAATGAAGATATTTCCGACTTAGCCATGCATCAACGTGCACGTAAAGGAATTGGTTATCTGCCACAGGAAGCTTCTATTTTTAGAAAGCTCACGATCGCTGATAATATTATGGCAATTCTTGAGACTCGAAAAGATCTCAATAAACAACAGCGACAACAACGTCTAAAAGAATTGTTGGAAGACTTTAAAATTACCCACATCAAAGATTCATTAGGCATGAGTGTTTCGGGGGGGGAACGTCGCCGTGCTGAGATCGCAAGAGCTTTGGCAGCAGATCCCAAGTTTATGCTATTGGATGAGCCTTTTGCAGGGGTAGATCCAATTTCTGTTGGAGATATTAAAGATATTATTCGGCAGTTGAAAGATCGCGGTATTGGTGTTTTGATAACAGATCACAACGTTCGTGAAACTTTAGCAATTTGTGAGCATGCTTATATTGTGAGTGAGGGAGCAGTCATTGCAGAAGGCACTCCTGAAGAAGTATTGGCAAATGAAACAGTACGTCAAGTTTATTTGGGTGATGATTTTACTGTTTAATTAATATTATTAAAAGAATGGAGTTTTATACTCCATTTTTTTTTTAATACAAACTATTGGTTAAATAAAAATAAATTCTTAATTTATTAAATTTGCATAATATGTTTTTTTTGCAATATTATTTACATTGATAAAAAAAATTACATTTTTTATATAAAATTTAATTTATCAATAATTTTTAAGTTTCAATAATACCCGTAAATTTTAAATGGAAATCACTTGTCTATAAAAATCATGGTTAATCAGCTTACGCTGTAGATGGTTTTTATCAGAATATAAGATTATTAATAAAAGATTAATAAATTTGTAAAAATGATGAAAGCAACAGCAAATGATGAATATAAAACGATAATTAAATTTAATTGCGTATAGACAGTCTAAAAATATTGAATAAAAATAAATAAATGATAAGCACATCACGAAATTCTTTTAAATATATTAGTTATTATAGACAACTAATATTTTTTATAATGTTATTCATTTTTATTATTAAAACTATACACTTGTGAATTTTGTCGCACTTATTTATCTTTTTTGCATAAGAGTGAATTATAAGACGGAAGAACTATTATGAAAAACATCACAATTTATGAAAAAGGAACGGCTAAAATTCTGACTCAGGATTTAGTGAATAAACATCACGCTGTTTATAAAGTCAATTTAGATAGTGCTGAAATAGCCAAAATTGTTAAAGTTAATAATAATCTGGAGGTGTATTTACAAAGCGGAGAAAAAGTTGTTATTGAAGACTTTTTTATTGGAGAAAAACCAAAAGAATTTACTATAGAAACTTCAGATGGAAAACATTATTTACTTGAATTCCTTGAATTTGATGCAAATGGCACTGTGACTAAAATTGATTATCTGGGTATTAATGATTTTCATGAATATTTGGTTGGTGAGCATGCAGCAGTACCAGTATGGGCATGGGTTGCAGGTGCAGCAGGAATTATAGGCATAGCCGCAGCTGCAGGAAGTAGTGGTGGAAGTTCAAATCATTCTGGAAATGGTGATAAGACTGCTCCTAAAATAACACATCAGATTTTAGATAATCAAAAAATTAAAATAACTGCGGATGAAGCAAGTAAGATAACCATAGTTGATTCTACTGGAAAAACAATTGGTAGTGGTCAATTAAATCAGGCGGGTTCGCTGGATATTACTTTGACAAGACCATTGGTCGATAATGAAAAAATTACAATTACAGCAATTGATAATGCTGGAAATAAAACAACAGAAACAATAAATGTTGGGGATGTTACAAAACCAGAAGTTGAAGTAAATATTGTTGATAATAACACTGTTCATATTGTTTCAAATGAACCAGGTAGCAAAGTTATTATAAAAAATGAAGCTGGTCAAACAATTGGAGAGGGAGTAATTGGTTCTAATGGGGAGCTAAATGTTGATTTAAATACTACATTAACTGATGGCAGCAAAATTATTGTAGATGTTATTGATACTTCAGGTAATCAAACAGAAAAAGTAATAACGGTAGGAGATGTAACACCACCGATTATTGAATCAAATATTAAAGACGCAACTCATATAGAAGTTACCTCAAATGAACCAGGGCAAGTAAAAATTACCGACAGCAATGGCAATGTGATTGGTACGGGCACGATCACTGGGAATAACGTGGTTGATGATATTCAACTGACTCGTCCATTGGCTGATGGTGAAAAGGTCACAGTGACAGTGACAGATGGAGGAGGTAATCCAAAAACGATTGAAATCACAGCTGGAGATGTAACCGCGCCAATCATCACTTCTACGGTTCAAGATGCGACGCATATCGAAGTTACCTCAAATGAATCAGGGCAAGTAAAAATTACCGATAGCAATGGCAATGTGATTGGTACAGGCACGATCACTGGGAACAACGTGGTTGATGATATTCAACTGACTCGTCCATTGGCTGATGGTGAAAAGGTCACAGTGACAGTGACAGATGCTGCGGGTAATCCTAAAGCTCTTGATATTATTGCTGGGGACGTAACTGCGCCAATCATCACTTCTACGGTTCAAGATGCGACGCATATCGAAGTCTCGTCAAATGAAGCTGGTCAAGTAAAAATTACTGACAGCAACGGTAATGTGATTGGTACAGGCACAATCACTGGAAATAACGTAGTTGACGATATTCAACTGACTCGCCCATTGGCTGATGGTGAAACGGTCACAGTGACAGTGACAGATGCTGCGGGCAATCCTAAAGCTCTTGATATTACTGCTGGGGATGTAACAGCGCCAATCATCACTTCTACGGTTCAAGATACGACGCATATCGAAGTCTCGTCAAATGAAGCTGGTCAAGTAAAAATTACTGACAGCAACGGTACTGTGATTGTTACAGTCACAATCACTGGAAATAACGTAGTTGACGAT
>NZ_LBNA01000003.1:0-1611 GCF_001005515.1 Acinetobacter sp. Ag2 | reverse complement strand
GAGTTAAATAAAAACCTCAACAACTTAACTGGCATTACCGTGAACGATGGAACCAATGGCACCAATGGTTCAACTGTGATTGGTAAAGATGGTATTTCGGTTAAAGATGGCTCAGGCAATACCATTGCAGGTGTAGATAACACAGCGTTGACAGTTAAAGATGGCAGTGGCAACACAGAAACGAGCATTAACCAAGCGATCAACACGTTAAATGCAGTGCAAGGTGAAACTGACAAGTTTGACGTGAAGTACGATAAAAATGCTGATGGCAGTGCGAACTACAACAACATCACATTGGCAGGTACGACTGCAAGTAGCACGCAAGATGCAACAACAGGCAAGATCACCACAACAGGTGGAACAAGCTTGAACAATGTTGCAAGTGCAGGTGACTACAAAGATGTTGCCAATGCAAGCAAAGGTGTAAACGCAGGTGACTTGAACAATGCAGTTGTTGATGCAACCAATGCAGCGACCAGCAAAGGCTTTGCATTACAAGCAGCAGATGGCGCTAAAGTTCAGAAAAACCTAGGCGAAGCAGTTGAAGTTGTCGGTGCTGACAGCAATATCACCACAAAAGTTGCAGGCGGTCAGGTTGCGATTGAGTTAAATAAAAACCTCAACAACTTAACTGGCATTACCGTGAACGATGGAACCAATGGCACCAATGGTTCAACTGTGATTGGTAAAGATGGTATTTCGGTTAAAGATGGCTCAGGCAATACCATTGCAGGTGTAGATAACACAGCGTTGACAGTTAAAGATGGCAGTGGCAACACAGAAACCAGCATTAACCAAGCGATCAACACGTTAAATGCAGCGCAAGGTGAAACTGACAAGTTTGCAGTGAAGTACGATAAAAATGCTGATGGCAGTGCGAACTACAACAACATCACATTGGCAGGTACGACTGCAAGTAGCACGCAAGATGCAACAACAGGCAAGATCACCACAACAGGTGGAACAAGCTTGAACAACGTTGCAAGTGCAGGTGACTACAAAGATGTTGCCAATGCAAGCAAAGGTGTAAACGCAGGTGACTTAAACAATGCAGTTGTTGATGCAACCAATGCAGCAACCAGCAAAGGCTTTGCATTACAAGCAGCAGATGGCGCTAAAGTTCAGAAGAACCTAGGCGAAGCAGTTGAAGTTGTTGGTGCGGACAGCAACATCACCACGAAAGTTGCAGGCGGTCAGGTTGCGATTGAGTTAAATAAAAACCTCAACAACTTAACTGGTATTACCGTGAACGATGGAACCAATGGAACCAATGGTTCAACTGTGATTGGTAAAGATGGTATTTCAGTTAAAGACGGTTCAGGCAATACCATTGCAGGTGTAGATAACACAGCGTTGACAGTTAAAGATGGCAGTGGCAACACAGAAACCAGCATTAACCAAGCGATCAACACGTTAAATGCAGCGCAAGGTGAAACTGATAAGTTTGCAGTGAAGTACGACAAAAATGCTGATGGCAGTGCGAACTACAACAACATCACATTGGCAGGTACGAGTGCAAGTAGCACACAAGATGCAACAACAGGCAAGATCACCACAACAGGTGGTACAAGCTTGAACAATGTTGCAAGTGCAGGCGACTACAAAGATGTT
>NZ_LBNA01000017.1:0-21519 GCF_001005515.1 Acinetobacter sp. Ag2 | reverse complement strand
CGTCAGCATCAAGCTAGGGCGGCTATATTACTCTCTATCTCTATGAAGTCAACTGTGATTTCAAATTACTTGTTAGACGTCCTTTCTAAAACCCAACTTGATCAATTCAACCAAGTCATTGTTTTATCAGAAGTTTTAATCTTCATCACCGCCGATGGATGTGCATTCTACAGCATTCCTAACCTAACACAACCCCCTTTTTTAATCTTTCTGTTCGGATGGATATTTTTTCCTCAAATTCACCCTTTTTTTTGCTTTTTTATCTATTTTTTAAGCATTTTTCTGTATTTTTTTCATATTCAATCTATTTTTATGCTGTGTTTTGCATACGAAAGCCAGAAAATCGTGACTTTTTTCTGGTTATCGCATTTTAAAAAGAAAAACCGCATCAAGTTGATGCGGTAAATCCAATACTTTGTGAGCTTTTATATTTGGTAGCCATTTCATCGGCAAGGTGCTGCACAATTGCATCCACACTTTCAAAAGGATGAAAACAAGACTGACGTACAATCACCGCAAAGTCTCCAGCACTTAAACGATCTAGAGCATTTAACTTCGCCTTGATCTTTGGCTCATCTACAACAAGCTTCAGTTGGGTACAAACGTTTTCCAACAAAGCCAAACGTTGAGCATAATTTAAAAAATCAAAATGCATCTTAAAGTCAAAACGGCGCATTGCTGCCTGATCCAACTCATCAAAACGATTGGTTGTTGCAACCATAACACCATTAAAGCTTTCCATTTGAACCAAAAACTCATTTACTTGAGAAACTTCCCAAGAACGTGTTGCTTGACGACGGTCTTGTAACAAACCATCGACTTCATCCAAGAGTAAAACAGCTTGCATCTCTTCCGCTTCCTGAAAAGCTTTTGCAAGATTTTTTTCTGTTTCCCCCACCCAAGCTGAAATCAAATCTGAGCCACGCTTAATCAGTAATGGTCGATTGATACGTTCAGAAAGCCATCTTGCAAATGCGGTCTTACCCGTTCCAGATGCACCATATAGACATAAACGTCCGAAACCATGTTGCTGAATCCCTGTTGTGATTTCAGCAAGATTTGACTTACAGTTGATATAAGCCAAGTCATAGAATTTGGGTAATGCATTGCTGTCTTGCAACCGAATCGCTTGATACCCTTGTGCTTTCAGTGTATTGGAAACCAATTGAGTCATGCTTTCCTGTACCACTAAACCTTCATTTTCCATCTGTGCCACTTTCGCAACACGATAACTGCGACGTAAAATTGCAGGGGAAAGTTGTTCAACATTGGCAAACGCTTGTTGATACAACATATTGAGATCTTCACCACAATGCTGTTGTATAAAGCTGCTCCGTTGCTGTTTAGGGGGGACTTTTATTTCTAACACCATGTCAAAACGGCGTATAAACGCAGGATCAAGCTGGTCAGAGTTTGAAACCCAAATCGTAGGTGTTCGATTTTTTTCTAATATCCGGTTGACCCAAGCCTTACGACTTTGCGCTGTGCTTTTCATGCCTACACCATTTTCAGTGTCATTAAACACATCCTCCACTTCATCAAACATCAATAATGCAGATTGGCTATCGAAAATACATTGTGCTGCGCGATAAGCACATAAACGCCCTGTCGCTGAAATCGCATCACCATCTTCATCTTCACAGGAGATTTCAAAAAGCTGTACGCCCATTTCTTGTGCCAATGTTTTACAGAGTTGTGTTTTGCCTGTACCAGAACTGCCATACAGAAAAATATTCACACCTTCTTGCTTATTCTGTTTCACTTGCTTTAGATAAGCCATCAACAAGGTCAATTCAGAGGCTAAATGAGGATAGTCCCTAAGCGTCAATTCAGCAGGATGACTTTTATTGATCGTGCCAACAAAAAGATCCATAACATCATTGGTTTTCACCAATAATTTATCCGCCAATTGATTAGAGACCAGATTCAGTTTTCCTCGTAAATAGTTACGATAGTGTTGCTGCACACTGATCAAACCACTACGATGTAAACGCCCTTGTACAGACAGCGCTTGACGGATCTCGTCATAAGGTAAATCCAAAACCACAGCCAAAGCACGAATCGTTTTAGAAGCCGTGAGCTCACCAATCGTGTCAGCGACATCATCTAAAAGTTGCTCACTGTTGAGCATCACTACAAAACCTAAAATCGTTGTTTCAACAGCGTTTAAATCCAGCAATTGCTGGATTAATTTCAAGTTATATTGAAGTTCATCATTAAATTGAAAAGCATTCAATAAATTTTGTTGCTGAATGCTTTTATGCAATTGATTGAGTTCTTGATAAGCTGCTTGCTCATTAAATTGATCCGCAAGTAATGCTTCTGAAAAACCAAGTTTCTTAGCAATCCATTGATGGCTAAAACAATGATCAGAAATAAATTCTTTTGCGCCTCCCAGCTCCAGCAAAAATCGAAAAGCCCAGAGTTTTACAATCGGAGAAATTTCAGCAAAATCCGCAACCTCAACATGTTGCACCGTATGTGCAAAAGGTTGATTTATATATTCGTTCATATATTCACTTTTTTCTTTTCATGTCCGAGTTTAGCTTTAGCTAATCTGTATTTTTTACAAGCAAAGCGATCCCGAAGAACATGTATATTCTTTAAAATAAGGTTTTTGTTCGTTTAATTTAAACGATTAAAATGTATGAGGGTCTATTGAAAGCCCAAAATAAGAAATACGCTAAACAACATGATTGTTCTCCCGAATATTGAATTTAAATGTAGATTCAAATTACATTTCAAACAGGTGTCTAAAATGTGCTGGGTTTAATCAAGATATTATGGTTATCCTGCAACCAGTCAGTGGTCGTCTATAATCTTGTCAAATGGCAACGTTACAAGATCAAATAAGGCAAGTGAAAGAAAAAAACGGTCATCATTGTGATTATTTAAGCCATCGTGGCTAAATTTTGGCTCATTTTAATGTGAAGCATCTATTTTTGCAATTCTTTATTAGATTTTTAGCATTCATTATTCTTTTAAAGCAATCCATTTTCTTCGTCTAAGGAAATTTAAACGTTTTGAAATTCCTATGCGCTATCAACCTCAAGACTATCAAGGTCTTACCCAAACAGAAAAAATAAAAAATCCCGCCTAATGAACTGAACCCTATAAGTTGGACACAACTTATAGGGTATTTTTATGAAATACGATTTAAAGTTTAAACAAGCAGTCATTGCTTATTATGCTCAAGGCCATTCTAGTTTATCAACAGCCAAGCATTTTTCGATTAGTGATAAGGATGTCTCTAAATGGTTGGCTCAATTCAACTTAGGTGGAATTGATGCAATAAAACCAAAACAGAATAAGACAATTTATACAGCTGAATTTAAATATAAAGTATTAACAACTATGCAGGATGAGCGATTAAGTTTATCTGATACAGCTCTTCGTTTTGGTATTTCTTCCCCGAGTTTGATCAGTGTATGGCGTAAAATCTATCAAACCGATGGTATGCTTGGGCTAGAACCAAAGTCTAAAGGAAGAGCACCCATGTCTAAAAATAAACATAAATATATTGTTGATAAACCTGATCATGAAAAAACAACTGCTGAGCTTCAGCGTGAACTACTCTATTTACGCGCTGAGAATGCTTACTTAAAAAAGCTCGACGCCTTGCTGAATCCACCCAAAAAGGACAACAAGCAAGGTTGATTGATCAGATGAGTACTGAGTTTGCTTTGCCATTGCTTTTAGATATTGCTGAGTTATCGAGGAGTAGTTTCTACTATCATAAAGCCAAGCTAAATGCCGTAGTTAAATATGCAGAGCTCAAGCAACGAATTTGCCAAATTTATGATCAGCATAAAGGTAGATATGGTTATAGACGAATCACTTTAGCCTTGAAGCAACAAGGTATTCATCATAACCATAAATTGATTGCTAGGTTGATGAGAGGCTTTGGTTTAATTTCATTGATTCGGCGTAAAAAGTACAATGCCTACAAAGGTACATCCAATAAAATAGTCAAAAATAAACTCAAACGTAACTTTGAAGCGAAGCGACCCAATAAGCGTTGGCTGACAGATATAACCGAATTTAAAGTTGCTGATACGAAGTTATATTTATCTCCGATTTTAGACTGCTATAACAATGAGATTGTGAGCTATACACTTTCAAGACGCCCAGTATTTCAACTTGTTAAAGATATGCTTGATCAAGCCATAAGTCATTTACCAAACTCACGAAAACACAAGCTTATGCTTCATTCAGATCAAGGCTGGCATTATCAAATGAGCCAATTTAGGAGTACGCTTAAAGCGAATAAGATTAAGCAAAGTATGAGTAGAAAAGGGAATTGTTGGGACAATGCTTTGATGGAGAGTTTCTTTGGTACATTAAAATCAGAGACGATTTATCTAGAGAAACCAGAAAGCATTGAAGTCTTAGAGCAACAAATTCATGACTACATCCATTACTATAATCATGAGAGAATACAAATTAAACTAAAAGGATTGAGCCCTGTTCAATTCAGAACTCAATCCAGCGTTAACTAAACTGTCCAAGATTTGGGGTTCAGTCCACTAAGCGAGATTTTTTTATTGTCTTTCAGGTTATTTCGCTTTATCTATAAATAGCTGAGTACTATATTCAGTCGTTGCTAATTTATTAATTTTCTTTTGCCCTTCTTGACCAGTCAAAGCTTGGGCATATTTAAGGAAAGCCTCGGCATAATCTAAGCCGACATCTAAACGACGCTCACCAGTGATGGTCTTTAAAGTCGTATAGTAATCCCCACCATTGGCAAGAAAATCAATGGTGATCACTTTATAGGTTTTATTCAGATCAATATTTTCATATTGTCCTGCTGCATTACGTACTTGTATTTGACTGAGGCGCTGACCTTTATCTTTTGTGAAATCAACATTCCAACGTAAACCACCCGTGTATGGATAACTTCCCGTGTTATTCTGGGTAATCACTCCGTCGATCGCATCTTCGAGTGTTGCTTTAACTTCAGCACCGGTCAAATCTAAACGCAACAACGTATTTTTAAAAGGTAATACATTATAAATTTTACCGACCGTGACATCGCCCAAAGCAACATCTTCACGGACACCACCGCCATTTTGGAAGGAAATATCTGCACCAAAAAACACTTTACCTTGTTGTAAAAATGCTTCGGCAATAATTTGCTGAATATCACCACCATGTTGATCGACATGAGTATTTTTATTACACACATCTCCTAATGTAGAACGGTTTACATCACGTAATATTCCTGGTACTCGGCGCGAGCATAGATTATCTGTCGCCTGCCCTACAATTTTTTGAGCAAAGCTTTTCTTTTGATCCTGATAGGGTTTTAAAACATCTAAAGTTTTTTGTAATGGTGTGACCACAGTAAACGGTGCATTGTCTGTTTTAAATTGAGCCAGAATAGCTTGTTTTTCTGTTTCGGTGACTGCTTTTGCATCTTTCGCTGTACGGGTAAAATTGTTTCCAATTAAAACATGCGGCGTACCACTACAGCTTTCGACATTACCATTTTTGTCGAACTTAACATTGAGATCTCCCACGATATAACTATATTGCCAAGCTTGAGCAACACAGACCAATTGACCATCTTTATTGCGTAGCTGAGTCGGATAAGCACCTTCAGGCGTCATCCCATATTTTTTTAAGCCATCTGGACCCAGTAAAGTATGTGAATCGCCACCAATGATCACATCGACATCTGTAAGTGATTTTGCCAACTGTTGATCGAGGTCATATCCCACATGGGTTTGTAGAATAATATTTTTGATGCCTTGTGCTTTGTATTGATTAATTTCTTGTTGTGCGGTTTCGATTTCATCAGCAAATAATGTATCAGCATTCGGCTGAGAAGAATTTTTGGTTTTTTTCGCCACAGTTAAACCAATAATTGCGAATTTAACACCATCTTTCTCAAAGACTTGTGACTTTAAAATACGGTTGGTTTTATACAATGGAGAAGATGCACCGAAATTTACGTTAGCAGTCAGGACTTGAGTCTTTTCTTTACAAGTACCTTGGTCTAGGAAACCAATAAATTTCTTTAAACCATCATCCTTAGCATCGAATTCATGATTTCCTGGGGTAAATGTATCAAAACAAACGGTATTCATCGCATCAGCATCTGCTTTACCGTCCGTAAGGTTATAGTACAAATCACCAGTGGTGGCATCACCTGCATGGATTTTAAAAGCGTTTTTCTTTTCTGCTGTAAGTTGATTAATTAAGCTGGCTACACGCGCAAAACCACCACTTGTAACACTGAATTCTTCGTCCCCTGTCCCCACATTGGTTTTAAATTTAATACTTTCTTCATCTAAATGTGAATGGTGGTCATTTATATGTAGGATGTTTAACTCTAATGGTTTTGCTTCTACAGGTTGATCAACATTTGAATGATCATTATCATCATTACATGCCACCAGCAACGTAGAAAGCATACTCAGCAAAAAGATTTGCTTTTTCTTATTAATCAACATGATATTTCCAACAAGCAATAAATTATTCTTGTTTAGTATGTTGATCATTTATTTAATTTTGATGAATAATTAAACATTTTTCACATAAAAAACCTACATTGAAATCTTGAATTTCCAAATAGTTTAATAATTTTAATCACAAAAACCTTTTACCAATCTGAATGTACCGTCTTAGTTTTTAAATAGCTTTATTATATTTATTGCTAAAACAATTATGTAAATTTATGATTTTTATTGATTTTAAATTTAATGCATTCAAACGCAAAAAAAACCAATCAAATCTGATTGGTTTTTAACGGTGAAAACTTAATCTGCTTGATAAAATGGTCGATCACCCATCAATGTTGCTCGATTCATAACCCGGTGCTGTGGGCGATAATCATCGACTGCATAGTGGAAAGTACAGCGATTGTCCCAAAATGCAACATCATTGGCTTGCCAAGACCAACGCACCACAAACTCAGGTTTTTGAATATGCTCAAACAACATTTTCAAAACTGCATCACTTTCTTTGGCTTCTAATTCATTGATTCGTGTTGTAAACCCCTCACTCACAAATAAGGCTTTACGACCTGTAATGGGATGAGTACGAATCACAGGATGGCTAATCGGTGGATGCTTTTTCTTGGCTGCTTCTAACTTTTCCAACTCTGCTGGGTCACCACCAAAGCGATCTATCGGAAATGAACGAGCAATATCATGTGTTGCAGTTAAACCCGATAACATCTCTTGCATCGGTTGAGACAATGCTTCAAAAGCTGCTGTACCACTTGACCAGAGTGTATCGCCACCCCATGCTGGAACTTTCTTCGCACTCAAAATTGCACCCATTGCAGGTTCTTCAAGGAAAGTGACATCGGTATGCCACAGTGCATTATCACGCAAATCATTTAATTCGGTATCCAAAACCATAATTTCTGGCTGTTCTGGAATATTTGGATAAATGGGATGAATATGTAACTGTCCAAACTGTCGAGCGAAAGCAGCATGTTGCTGAGCTGTCATCGGCTGATTTCTAAAAAAAATAACCTGATGTTTTAGCAATGCTGTTTCGATCAATGTCTTTTCTTCAGGCGTCAAAGCTTGATTAAAATTAATCCCTTCAATCACAGCACCAATAGTAGGATTCAATGGTGTAATTTTAAAAGTATTTGATACAACAGCGTTCATTTCTTCCTCGATCATCTCACGATGTTTTAAAGGCAAATCATTATTAAAACTTTAAAAATACAATAATCAATTTGAGGGCGATTGCGTTTTTATCAATCTTGCCAACATGCCCACAAAGATTTAAATCAAAGCGCTTAGTGAGCTTGCTTATCCCAAGGGACCAATTTCTTTTGCAAACGGCGTAATCCAATTTCCAGTGCAAAGGCAATCACAGCAATAATCAAAATACCCACAATCACCACATCTGTTGCCAAAAGTTGTGACGATGATTGCACCATAAAGCCTAAACCTTCTGAAGCACCAACCAACTCAGCAGCAACCAATGTTGACCAACCCACGCCAAGTCCAATACGAATACCTGTTAAAATGCCAGGTAAAGCACTCGGTAAAACCACATGTTGAATAATTTGCAATGGCGTTGCACCCAAAGACTGTGCAGCACGAATTTTTGCTTGGTCGACCGAACGTACGCCTGTTGCCGTTGCGATAACAATCGGGGCAAAAATCGCAAGATAAATCAATAAAACTTTGGATAACTCACCAATACCACACCAAATTACGATCAAAGGCAAATAAGCCAAAGGGGGAATTGGACGGTAAAATTCGATGATTGGATCGACAACACCACGTATCACTTTATTTCGACCAATCGCAATTCCCACAGGAATAGCCGTAATTACAGCAGCAACCAAAGCTGTGCCAATACGACCTAAGCTTGCGCCAATATGGCTCCATAAGCTGATACTCATATAGCCATTGGTCATCAAATCTTGCAAGCGGTCTAATACTGCAACTGGTGATGGCAAAAACAAAGCATCAATCCAACCTACAGCAGTGACAAACCACCAAATTGCAAGCAATACCACAATTGTCATGCTACTGATCAAGGTAATATTCACTTCACGTGGAACATTATTTTTTTGGGGCTGAGGTTGAACTGAAGCCATTAATTTTGGGTCTAATTGTGCTGTCATCATTACACCTTTTGCCCTTGAGCTGACGTTTGTTGAGATGAGTGAGATTGCTCTTGATGATTTTGAATAAATACACGACTCAACACATGCTCACGCATTTCAATAAATTTTGGATCTGATTTGATACTCCTTGCTGACTCACCACTGGCATATCTTTTTGCAAAGTCCAGTGTTAACCGCTCGACAATTCGTCCAGGATTAGGTGCTAAAATAATCAGATCTGTCGCAAGAAAAACGGCTTCTTCAATATCATGAGTGATTAAGAATGTCGGCTTTGCTGTACTTTTCCATACATCCAACAACAAACACTGCATTTGTTCGCGTATAAAAGCATCTAAAGCACCGAACGGTTCATCCATCAGTAGAATTTTTGGATCTGAAGCTAAAGCACGCGCTAAACCTACTCGTTGTCGCTGACCACCTGACAGCTCCCAAATATGACGCTGCCCAAACCCATCTAAATTGACCAATTTCAATAATTCTTGCGCCCGCATTTGACGTGTTTTTTTATCAATACCCGCCAGTTCTAAGCCAAAAGCAATATTATCCTCAACATTCTGCCAAGGCAGCAAAACATCATCTTGGAACACCACACCACGATCACGACTCGGTGCAACAATAGTTTCACCATCAAGCTTGATATTTCCTGCTTGGGGATGAGTAAAGCCTGCAATCAAGTTTAATAAGGTGGTCTTACCACTTCCTGATGCCCCCAAAGCAACCATAAGTTGCTCTGAACCCAATTGGAATGACACATCTTGAAGTACTGGTTGCTCAGCACCTGGGTACTGTGCTTGTACGTGTTCTACAGTCAATACAGCCATGATGAATAGTCCCGATTTCTATTTTGACGCGTTGATAAAACGAGTGTTAATAAATTGTTGATAATTTGGTGAGACCTTTTTAACCAAGCCCTGTGCTTTCAAAAAGTTAACCGCATTGGCAATATTTTGTGTGGTTCGCCCACCTAAATACTGTGGGCTTAATTGTGCTTGACGATCAGGATATTCTGCCCCTGCAAGAAGCGTTGGAACATCTTGCGCATCAACTCCGGTAATTTTGGCAATTTTTTGTACTTCGGCTGAGTTTGCAGTCCAATGGCGCTTATTACGGTTGTAAGCATCATAGTAATTCAAAGTCACCGAGGAAAATTTGCTGAGTACTTCAGGATGCTTTTGCGCAAAATCCTTACGTGCGACCCAAACTTCAAATGTAGGCGAACCCCATTGCCCAACCTGCCCTGCATCCGTCATCACCTTGCCAGTTTTTTTGATATTGGCGAGAGCTGGAGACCAAACAAAAGCGGCATCAATATCTCCTCGACGCCATGCCGCATTAATTTCAGCAGGCTTGAGGTTCAACAACCGAATCTGATTGGGTTTAATATTCCAGTGTTGCAATGCGCCCAATAAACTGTAGTGCGAAGTCGAAGCAAATGGCGTAGCCACTTTTTTCCCAATCAAATCTTGCGGATGATGGATACCAGAACCATTTCTGACCACCAAGGCTTCTGCACTTTTTAAATCTGTTGAAATCAAAAACACATCAATTGGCAAGTTATTGGCAACAGCAGCACCTAAAGGACTAGATCCAATCAAAGCAATATCTACAGAGCCTGAAGCCAAAGCAGTTAAAACTTCAGCACCACTGTTAAATAAGCGCCAATCCAGTTTTTCTCCAATCACTTTGTCATATACACCATCAGCCTGTGCAACTTTGGCAGGCTCTATATTGGTTTGATAACCAATCACAATTGGACGTGCATTTACCCAACCACTATAGCTAAACATAGCTAAAGACGAGCAAAGTAAAATAAGCTGCTGAAATTTCATGATGGATATAAGCTGACAATCAATGGAAAAAGAAGAGAATCTGCTTTATGGTAAGGTTTTTGTATATTATTAAAAATATGTTTTTTAGATTTACTTATTCACTTTTTTCATTAATAAAATTGATCTTTTCACTGTGAATAGATATCTAGATCAAAACTAGAGAGTTTTTATTTAATCACAGCAATAGATAAAAAATACAAAACACATCGCACTAAAATAATAAAGTGAAAATTAAATCACATTAAGCAACACTTTCAATGGTTTATTCATCGGAAATAGAGCAAAAGCTCTATTTTTATCTAAATAAAATTACTATATTGATTATAAATAAAGCACTTTTTAGCTATAAGGATATAACATGAAAAAGGGATTTATTGCTTTTACATCACTCGCATTATTAGGATTATCAAGCGCTTCTCAAGCTAAACAGGATGTCTGTGTATTTGACTTATTAGGAAAAGCTGGTGAATCTTATAAAATGATTGAGGAATGGGCACTCGCTGCAAAAGCGTGGAATACCGATATACAGCTGATTGCTTATCAAAATGAAGAAATGGCAGAACGAGACTTCCAAAGTGGTAAATGTGATGCTGTCTTTTTAACAGCAATGCGAGCACGCCAATTTAATAAATTTGCTGGTTCTATTGATGCGCTTGGTGGCGTTCCAAACAATGCCATCGCCTTAAAAGCCATTAATTTCGTTTTAGATAAAAGAAACACGCAACGATTGAAATCAACAATCAACGGTGTGGAGTATGAAGTGGGCGGTATCGCTCAAATCGGTCCTGCTTATATTTTTGTGAATGATAGATCGATTAACACCATTGAAAAAGGACGCGGAAAGAAATTCGCCGTATTGTCCTATGATAAAGCCCAGATCGCCGCAGTAAAACGTGTCGGCGCAATCCCTGTTTTATCTGATATTTCAGATTTTATTGTGAAGTTTAATCAGGGCAAAGTAGATATGGTGGGTGCGCCAGCTTATGCATTTAAACCTTTAGAACTTTCAAAAGGCTTAGGTACTAATGGGGCAATGTTTAACTTCCCTGTACTCAATGTCACTGCCGATTTGATTTTTAATACCAGTAAATTTTCTCCAGGTTTTGGCAACCTATCTCGAGAATGGTTCCTTAAAAAAATGCCAAAGCAGTTTGAAATGGTCAGAAAACAAGAGGAAAGTATTCCAAATAAATATCGTCTGAATTTAAGTAAAGAGGACAAAGAGCGTTATCAAAAACTACTTCGGGATACACGCTTAGAATTGACCAAACAAGGGGTCTATGACCCAACCATGATGTCGGTGCTTAAGCGAGCACGTTGTACTGTAGATCGGACCAACTTTGAATGTTCACTCGCAGGTGAATAAATACTAATCCGATCCTATTGATCATTAGAAATCAGGCGATGGAGGCATCCAAAAAGTCGCCTGATTTTTAAATTCAGAACTTACTGAGCTGAAGGTTGTTCACCCAAAGTTGGATCTTGAGTGGCTTGAGCTGGTTGCGATTGTTGAATCGTAGCATCACCTTCTACCGCAGTGCCTTGCTGAGCAGGATCAACTGTTGCTGTTTGTGCAGATTGGTGCTGATCTGCTGAACTCATTGGCGCTGATTGTGTGGTTTCAGGTGCTTGTGTAGTTTCACTTGAAGTACATGCTGTACTCATCACCGCAACACCTGCCAATAACATAAAAATAAGACCTGATTTTTTCATCATCAATTCCTTTATCATCACTCGATTAAAAAACGACAATACAATCCGCATCATCGTGCTGACTATGATTGCCATTTTTTCAGCTAAGTTCGTTGCAGCTTGGTAAGACTTTTAACGTGTTGCCGTATAAGTTCTGCAAAGTTTATTAAATCAATTACTTATTTTGACTAAATAAAATATCAAGGTTAAATCATTCATTTGTCTGAGTTTTTAAATATGCGCTGAGTTGACACAAGAAGAAAGCTCATGTTGAAAAATATATTTTTACCGTAAAAGTCTCGTATTAGTTACATTGTTAAAATTTTTAATGAAGCAAAAAAAAAGCTTATCCAAGAAGATTGGATAAGCTATGAAAAACATATTCAAATAAAAAAGAAACTACAGCCATAGAATCTTAGGAGCATGATAATGAAACTCTATGTTTTTCGCAAAGCCTTATTTTCAATAAGTTTAATCGGTTTTATATATTAATTTATAATTTTTATCTATTCATTCAATTTTAATTTATGAATTTAATGGTCATTTTTCACAATTTAAGAATAAGAAAAAAAACAATTTCTCATTTTGTTTGTGGAAAAAAATCCATGTATTTGCTGAATATTCACACAATAAATTAAGATTTATATGTTATTCAGTTACGCTTCTGAGTTTTTTTGCTGAATTTCATTAAATAATATTCAATCTTGCTTGAATTTTAGTAGCTCGCCCACATTTCATATTCATTGACGAATTAAACGACCATGGCAGTTCAAAAATGAACACAGTGCAAAACTGCTGCCGATAAGGACTGTACATGTTTAAGAACCCATTTAAACGGAGTAAATCAATGGCAACTGAGCAAAATCAAGAAGCCCAAGATCTTCAAAACGAGCAAGCAGAACAGCAAACTCAGACTGAAAATGAACAGGTTGAAGTTACCGTTGAAGCTTTACAAGCTCAAATCAGCAATTTGGAAGAGAGTTTAAAACTGGAAAAAGCCCGTACGGCAAATGCAGTATATGAAGCACAAAAAAGCGTTGAGCGTATTCAACGCGATGCTGAAAAACATAAAGATACGGTATTGGAGAAGTTTGCAAAAGAATTATTAGATTCTGTAGACAATCTTGAACGTGCGATTCAGGCAGGTGGCGATGAAGAAACGCCTGTACTTGAAGGTGTAAAACTCACGTTAAAATCTCTTCTTACCACTTTAGAAAAATTTGGTGTTGTTGAAGCAGATACCACAAATGGCTTCAATGCTGACTTACACCAAGCCGTAGGGATCGACCCAAATGCAGCTGCCAACCAAATTGGTACCGTTTTGCAAAAAGGTTACACCTTAAATGGTCGACTACTTCGCCCTGCAATGGTCATGGTGGGTCAATAAGCTTAATAAATGAGGGCTTTTTGAAAATATTTTCATGAATTTTCTCAAATAATGACTTGAAAATTTTTGAATGGCTCTCATATCGGATAACAAGAAAATCCTTTTAACACTTCCTTTCTCAAGGGAGAAATAAAAGGGATTCAAAAGAATTTAGAGGAATAGATTTATGGCTAAAATTATTGGTATTGACTTAGGTACAACAAACTCATGTGTTGCTGTACTTGAAGGCGATAAAGTTAAAGTAATTGAAAATGCTGAAGGCGCGCGTACAACACCTTCTATCGTTGCATATAAAGATGGCGAAATTCTTGTAGGTCAGTCTGCTAAACGTCAAGCAGTGACTAACCCTAAAAATACATTATTCGCGATCAAACGTTTGATCGGTCGTAAATACGAAGATCAAGCTGTACAAAAAGATATCGGTATTGCACCATTCAAAATCATCAAAGCAGACAATGGCGATGCTTGGGTGGAAGTGAATGATAAAAAACTTGCACCTCAACAAATCTCAGCAGAAATTTTGAAAAAAATGAAAAAAACTGCGGAAGATTATTTAGGTGAAACAGTAACTGAAGCAGTTATTACTGTACCTGCTTACTTCAATGACGCTCAACGTCAAGCAACGAAAGATGCTGGTCGTATTGCAGGTCTAGAAGTTAAACGTATCATTAACGAACCGACTGCTGCTGCACTTGCGTTCGGTATGGACAAAAAAGAAGGCGACCGTAAAGTTGCGGTATATGACTTAGGTGGTGGTACATTTGACGTATCAATCATTGAAATCGCAGACTTAGATGGCGACCAACAAATCGAAGTATTGTCTACCAATGGTGATACATTCCTTGGTGGTGAAGACTTTGATAATGCATTGATCGACTATTTGGTTGAAGAGTTCAAAAAAGAACAAAACTTCAACTTGAAACAAGATCCTCTTGCATTACAACGTTTAAAAGAAGCTGCTGAAAAAGCCAAAATTGAGCTTTCTTCATCAAATTCTACTGAAATTAACTTGCCATACATCACTGCGGATGCAACAGGTCCTAAACACTTAGTGATGAATGTAACACGTGCGAAATTAGAAGGTTTAGTTGCTGACTTAGTTGCTCGTACGATTGAGCCTTGTAAAATTGCGCTTAAAGATGCAGGTCTTTCGACTTCTGATATCTCTGACGTGATTTTGGTTGGTGGTCAATCACGTATGCCAATGGTTCAACAGAAAGTACAAGAGTTCTTCGGTAAAGAACCTCGTAAAGATGTGAACCCAGATGAAGCTGTTGCAATCGGTGCGGCAATTCAAGGTGCAGTATTGTCTGGTGACAAAACTGACGTACTTTTACTTGACGTAACACCGTTAACACTAGGTATTGAAACCATGGGTGGCGTGTTAACTGCAATTATTGAGAAAAACACGACGATTCCTGCGAAGAAATCTCAAGTATTCTCTACAGCAGCAGACAACCAACCAGCAGTAGACATTTCAGTTTACCAAGGTGAACGTAAAATGGCTCAACAAAACAAATTGTTGGGTAACTTCCAATTAGGCGATATCCCACCTGCTCCACGTGGTGTGCCACAAATTGAAGTATCATTTGACATTAATGCTGATGGTATCTTGAAAGTATCTGCTAAAGATAAGAGCACTGGTAAAGAGCAATCAATCCAGATTAAAGCAAACTCAGGTTTGTCTGATGCTGAAATCGAAGCAATGATCAAAGATGCTGAAGCAAATGCTGAAGAAGATCGTAAGTTTGAAGAACTTGCAAAAGCACGTAACGAAGCTGATGCTTTAGTTGCTTCTGCAAATAAAGCAGTTAAAGATCTTGGCGAGCAAGTCACTGCTGATGAAAAAACTGCAATTGAAACAGCAGTTTCTGAATTAGAAGTAACTGCGAAAGAAAATGATGTTGAAGCAATCAAAGCGAAAACTGAAGCTTTACAAAACATCATTATGCCGATCACTCAACGCGCTTATGAAGCTACTCAAGGTCAAGGTGGAGCACAAGGCTTTGACCCGAACCAATTCGGTGGTGATGCAGGTCAACAACAGCAAAAAGCTGATGATGGCGTAGTCGATGCTGAATTCACAGAAGTAAAAGATGACAAAAAATAATTTGTCGCTTTAATCGAAAACCGCTCAAGAGATTGAGCGGTTTTTTTATGCTGGCAAATCATCTTTATACAAGTCTATTTAAACTTTAGATCTAAAGCGTGGCAATGAAAGTTTTATATCATTCAACACTATTTTCATCGCATTGATTTTATGGGTCCAGAGAAATTATATTTTACTGTTTGCATTTTTCAACAGATTGACTATATGGAGTGTGTGCTTTGCTAATCTCTGACATTTCTAAAAAAACAGCTTTATCCATCCATACACTACGTTACTATGAACAAATTGGGTTGCTGAAAAACATCCATCGTAACCTGTCAGGACAACGTGTATATACTTCACTTGATTTAGAATGGCTTGAATGGATCAAACGTTTAAAATCAACAGGAATGCCTTTAGAAAAAATTCAAGATTTTGCCGAATTTCGTTTACAGGGAGAACACACTTTAAAACAAAGACAGCAGCTTCTGATTGAGCATTCTGCTCAATTAAAACTGGAAATTCAAAGACTTCAACAAGAGCAGAGTATTGTTGACTATAAAATTAAAATTTATGCTGAAAAAATGCTTGAGCTAGAGTGAACTCGAGCAGTTAAGCTTTTTACTTCCTACTTTAAATCGGAGTAAAAAACATGTTTCATTCAGGCTTTTACATCACCGCAGAATTAAGAATACTAGATGAAAATAAAATCTTAGAAACCCGTGAAGCCTTACAAACATTATGCAAAATGACCCTTCAACACGAATCAGGATGTAGCATGTTCCAACTGCATCAGTGTCAACAAGACCCAAGACGTTTACTGCTCTGGGAACGCTTTGATTCAGAACAAGCGTATCAGGCTCATTTTAAGCAGGTTTATACCCAAGAATATTTGGCGCGGAATTTAACTGAAGTGGTACAGCATTTCGTTAGCGATTGCGTGTTATAACACCTCATGCATAGCTAAGCCCATTGTGATTTTTCAAGATGATGAATTGCTAATCCGCATTAAATCTTTTATCTTAATTATCACAATAATAATGGATCAAACGATGAAAAACTCCCCTGCTGTTTCACCCGCTGTTTATTATAGTTTGATCCTTGCTCAGTTTTTTTTGCCCGTTATTGCGGCAATTATAGACATATACTGCACTGAACCTGAGTTAATACTACTTGATAAAACCCTCTATCAAGACCCACAGACTTGGGAGTTGGCAGTGATGTCTGTTGCAGGCTTAATTATACTCATCATCACTTTTGGCTTATGCTTGAAAAAAGAATGGGCAAGAAAAGCCTATCTTTATAGTTTTTTTCCAACATTTTTACTTTATTTCATGCCGTATATGCACTGGATTTACATGACCAGCTATGCTGCGATTTTTAACGATCTTGCCTTTGTCTGTTCAGGTATTTTATTGATGATTTTAGTGACACCCTCACTGTATCAACCTATTTTTGAACACGATTAATCATGTATAAAGTCCTCAGCATAAGCCTTGCTTTATACGTCTTTCTAGAAATTCTATGTCATGTATTTGCTCTTGTTGCGCGCAAGATTGTCAGTCGCTCAGATACGCAAAAACTCAACCACCCTTTGCATCTTCAATTTATCCAACAAAGTTTTTATCGCACGATGTTACTGGTCAGCATCGTACTGATGAGCCATTTTTATACTGAATTAGCTTTTTTTGAGCAGAATGATTGGATTCGATTGGGGTTGAGTATCTTGATTATTTTAATGATTTTACTGGTATTTTGGTGGATAAATGCTTTTATTGTGCGGCAAGTTGTTCTAAAACAACAATACGCTGTCACCGCAGTGTTTAAACAGAAAATCAGTTATATCATGCGACATCCCTTACAATTTAAATCCCTGTATATCACCACTGAATACTTAAGCATATCCGTTTGGATGAACAGATTCCTAAGTGTACTGGCATTTATCCTGCTGTTTATTGATATTTATATCCTGTTTAGCCCTTAAATAAAATTGATCAGATCGCGCCTTCCATCCTAATTCCTAAACTGAGCTGTAATAGGGTAAACAATCCTTTCATAAATAAAAATAATCCTGCAAATATACATATCAACATAATTAGTCGTTGTTTTTTGCTGAGGCTTTGTTTTATTTGTAGATTATATTGCTGATCAAGGACTTTATTTATTGGTAAATGATCAATCACTTTCTGGGAAATTTGTTTTTCTAACTGATTTAATGATGAGCCTTCAACAATCGTTAAGTTGTAATTTCCAACCTCCAACTCACAATAAAACATTAAATTTGAACCTCGTGTAAAACTATTTTTATGTGGTCGTCCTAGACTTGAGGTCAATTTAACCTCCTCTTGTGAATCGAGATTGACGATTTTAGGGTGAATAAAAGCCATAGGTGCGAGTTTAAATAATGGTCCTTCCTGCCAAATTGAATAGCCACCTTTATGAGTAACGCTAAAATTTTTAGATTTTTGCACCAAAGGCATTTCTAGCACTAACTTTGCTCGAAAGAGCTGTACCAAGCAATATATGACATTCACCCAACAGCAAATGCCCGCAATTAAAAAAATCCAGCCTAAAATCAACATTCCATTCATCAGTCTTTGCGATTGTGTAATTTTCAGATAAATTATCGATAACAAAAATTATTTTTTTAAGCAAGCATGCGTTTCTGGATTATTGTTAGCGTCATTATTTTTACGGCATATTTTGCGATTCAACGCATGATGTATCCGCAACTCAACCATAATTCAGCGATTGATCGTATTACACACCCTTTAGATACTCGTTTACGTTATCGCATTGGTGAAGTTGATCCTCGCTTCCATCTGAGCAAAGCACAGGTAAAAAATTTAGCGCAAGAAGCGGCTGAAATATGGCACTTAGGTACAATGCAAAGTTTATTTGTTTATGACGATCAGGCAAAGCTGACGATTAATTTGATTTATGATGAGCGCCAAGCTGAGTCCAGTGCCAGAACTCAAGCCTTACGCACCCTAGAAAATACCCAACAATATTCTCAAAGTGAAAAACAAAAAATTCAACAACTACATCTTGAATTAAATCAAGCCAATCGAGAATTAGACTTTCAAAAGCGTAGTTATCAACATAAAGTTGAACAATATAATCAACTGATCAATGCACTTAATCAATCAAGGCAAAATTTAGATGCATCTGTAAGATTCGAATTAGATCAACAAAAAAATCAATTAATCATTGAACAGAGTCAATTGAAACAACAATTAGATCTTTATAACCAAAAAGTGGATACATTAAACCGTCAAGTTGAACAGCTTAATTCAGTGAACCATCAATATAATCAATCTGTTGATCAGTTTAATATGCGTTTTCAGCCACGCCAATTTGACAAAGGTGTCTTTGATGGTAAAACCATTAATATTTATGAATTTGAGTCCGATGCAGATCTAAGAGTCACCATTGCACATGAACTGGGTCATACTTTAGGTCTTGCACATAATAATGACCCTAAAGCACTCATGTATCCGATGATGAAAGAACAAGATTTGAAAAATTTTAGATTAACTCAAGCTGATTTAGCCATGCTAAACTCAAGACAACGATAAGAAAATTTAATAATGAACCATCAGCATTTAAATCCATAATTTTCTTATGTATTTAAATTATTTTTTTCAAATTCATGTTATTGTGAACTGAAGACGCAATGAATTGAGGAGATGACTGTGAGCTATTATCATATTATTCTGGAAGTAAATGATCATATCAGCACGATTGAGCAAACTCGTGATATTGAAATTTATGATATTACTGAACTTCAGCCATACCTTCATTCTATTTTATTGCCTTACTTCAATGAGCAAATTATTGAACTGGAAGATGAAAATATTGAGTTTACAGATATTTTACATCTTGAAATCAAACAAACATTACTTCCAATCCAGCATTTGATCGAAGAAGAACAGAAGCAATTGCCTAGTGATACCGATGTGACTATTACTGCACATGAAATCTTTAATGATCGAGATCACACTCAGGATGTTACTGCGGTCATTTTAGATGTATTAGAAGCCGTTAAAATAGATCAATCTGCGATTGAATAAACCTGATCAATGAAAAGGTCTGCAATCGCAGACCTTTTTATTGTATTCATTGCCCTGAATACAACATATCTTTACTGCATCATACTTTTTGCAGCCTCATTTCTAAATGCTTTTAAAATCTGCTGCCCCGCTCGACCTGTTGGACTTAATCCTAATTTAACCTGTTCTTGTTGAATAGCTTGGCGAGTTTTATCACCTATCAGACCATCAGCATCACCAATCGCATAGCCTTTCTTCAATAAATAGTTTTGAATTTCACGGCGTTCTGCACGAGATGTTCCAGCATCTTCTGTTGGCCAAGCCGTTTGGAACCCTCCTTTACCCTGTAAACGATCTGATAAATGTGCAATTGCAAGTGCATAACTTTCAGCAGCATTATAGGAATAGATTGCATCAAAGTTTTTAAACACCAAGAATGCTGGACCATTTGCACCAGCAGGCATCATTAGACCAGCTTGAGAGCCTTCAGATAAGTTTCCTTGAATGATTGGTGTGCCATCGACACGAGTAAAACCACGATTGACCCAAGAACTGAGTGATTTTTTATTGCGGCGACTTTCTCCAGACACTGATGCACCCGCAGGAATTTTTACCTCAAAGCCCCAAGGCATTCCTGTTTGCCATCCACGCTTTTTCAAAAAATTAGCGGTTGAAGCTAAAGCATCAGAAGTACTTGAAACCAGATCACGACGTCCATCACCATCAAAGTCCACAGCCAATTCTTCATAGGTAGAAGGCATGAATTGAGTATGACCGAATGCACCAGCCCATGAGCCTTTCAGTTGATCTTCGCGTAAATCTCCACGTTGTAAAATACGCATTGTGGCAAAAAACTCACCTCTAAAATAGCTTTGGCGACGCCCTTCACAGCTTAATGTCCCTAAGGCTTGTAATAATGGATATTTTCCAGAAATATCTCCAAAATTACTTTCAACACCCCAAACGGCAACCACTGTTTCTGCAGGAACACCATAAGCAGCCGCAACACGGTTAAGAACATCCCGATGCTGGCTCAGCATTTGACGCCCTTTTTCAACACGTTCTTCATCGACTAAACCTGAAAGATAGTCCCAAATCGGCGTAGAAAACTCTGGTTGATAGTCTAATTTACTAATGACGGAATAATCAGGCGTTAAATTTTGTGTATAACGATCATAGGTTGAACCGCTTACACCAGAGCTCACAGCTTGTGAACGTAAATTTGCAATACAGCTTTGAAAATTAGAATTAGGTGTATAAGTTGTATCTTTAGTTGTTGTCACTGGTGAGCTAGACACCGCCTGACCATTAATAATTAATTCAGCATTGGCATGTGATGCCGCGAATAAAACAGATCCACAAATCAAAGTTAAATGGCGCATAATATCCACAAAAATAGTTTTAAATTATCTGAATACCATAACAGCCTGTGAATAAAATGACAGATGTAAAAACGTAAATTTTGAATTCATTTTCCAATTTTAAATTCAAAACTCTCAACATCGTAACTTTGAATTTAAAATAAAGTTATCCACACAAGCCCCCAACATACAGTTTTAAATTCATTTATGAATTCAAATTAATTCTTATTTTTCTGCACATTTTTAAATTCAAATTGTTCTAGTTTTTATCCACAACACACTCCCAAAATTTAACAATGCGAGTTATCCACAAGATTGATTTTAAATTCAAATCTCCATCAGCTTTAAATTTAAAGTTTTAAATTCAAAAATATTTAGCTTCATATCTTAGATTTTTTGTGGATAAGTCTAGAATGATACAATTGAGTTGGGCAGCATGAATGGTTTTGAATTCAAAAAATTATCGATTTTTTGAGATTTAAAATAGGGTCTGTTGACATTTAG